>JAICZD010000130.1 GCA_025933855.1 Modestobacter sp.
GACGCCCGCGGCCGGTGCAGGGCGAAGGCGTGCAGCACCTTGCCCAGCGCGGTGCTGCGGGCCGGCAGCGACGTGCCGACGTCCAGCACCTGGGCGGAGTCGTCGGGCCGGAAGACGTGGTGGACGACGACCACCTCGTTCCCGACCAGCGTCGCCAGCCGCACCGCCTGCCCGCTGCGGGCGGCCAGCGCGTCGGCCCAGTTGGAGGAGCGGGCGCGCAGCTCGTTGCTGTCCAGCGATCCGGTGCCCAGCCGCAGCAGGCCCGCGCCGATCGCGTAGTGCCCGGTGATCCGGTCCTGCTCGAGGAAGCCGACCTGCAGCAGCGTGCGCAGCAGGCTGTGCGTGGTGGTCTTCGCCAGCCCCACCGCAGCGGCGATGTCGGTGACCCCCAGGGCACCCTCGGCCCCGGCGACGACCTGCAGGATGGCCGCCGCACGCTCGATCGATTGCACGGAGCCCGGCACGGCGGCGACGGTAGGCCATCCCGGCACGCAGCGGAGGCCACGGCGACGTCCCCTCGGGTACGACACTGTCAGACAGCCGACGTCGACGGGCCGTCCGGGCCGGACCTAACGTAAGGGCCGAGGGGGCCCCGGCCGGTGCCCCCTCGAACGTCCGCCCCCGTCGGTAGACGGCACCCACGAGGAGAAACCATGACGGCTGTCCCTCCCCTCGGCCCCGAGCAGCGGACGCAGGCCTGGGCCGAGCTCGCCGCGGACGAGTTCGAGGTCCTGGTCGTCGGCGGCGGGGTCACCGGGGCCGGTGTCGCGCTCGACGCCGCCACCCGGGGACTGCGCACCGCCCTGGTGGAGGCGCGTGACTTCGCCAGCGGCACGTCGTCGCGGTCCTCGAAGTTGTTCCACGGCGGCCTGCGCTACCTGGAGCAGTTCGACTTCGGCCTGGTGCGCGAGGCGCTGCACGAGCGCGACCTCAGCGTCAACCGGATCGCGCCGCACCTGGTCAAGCCGGTGCCCTTCCTCTACCCGCTGACCCGGCACTGGGAGCGGCCCTACGTCACCGCGGGCATCACCCTGTACGACGGCCTGGCGCGGCTGGGCTCCCTGGCCGACCCGATGCCCGCGCAGAAGCAGCTGACCCGGCGCGGCGCCCGCCGGATGGTCCCCGCGCTGAAGCCGGACTCGCTGGTCGGGGCCATCCGCTACTACGACGCGCAGGCCGACGACGCGCGGCACACGCTGACCGTCGCGCGGACCGCCGCCCGCTACGGCGCCACGGTGCTCAACTCCGCCGAGGTCGTCTCCTTCCACCACGCCGGCGGCCGGGTCACCGGCGTCCGGGTCCGTGATGTCGAGACCGGCCGCGAGGTCGACGTCCGCGCCGAGGTCGTGGTCAACGCGACCGGGGTGTGGACCGACGACATCCAGACCCTCGTCGGCGGCCGGGGACGGTTCCACGTCCGGGCCAGCAAGGGCGTGCACATCGTCGTTCCGCGGGACCGGATCAACGGCGAGACCGGGCTGATCCTGCGTACCGAGAAGTCGGTGCTGTTCGTCATCCCGTGGGGCAGCCACTGGATCGTCGGGACGACGGACACCGACTGGGACCTGGACAAGGCGCACCCGGCGGCCAGCCGGGCGGACATCGACTACATCCTCGAGCACGTCAACGCGGTGCTGTCGGTGGGGCTGACCCACGACGACATCACCGGGGTCTACGCCGGCCTGCGCCCGCTGCTGTCCGGGGAGAGCGAGTCCACCAGCCAGCTGTCCCGCGAGCACGCCGTCGCCCGCCCGATGCCCGGGGTGATCGCGGTGGCCGGCGGCAAGTACACCACCTACCGGCCGATGGCGGCCGACGCGGTGGATGCGGTGGCCGAGGACGTCACCCGCCGGGTGCCGCCGAGCGTGACCGAGAACGTGCCGCTGGTCGGCGCCGAGGGCTACGCCGCCATGGTCAACCAGCTTGACCTGCTGTCCGAGCGGTGGGACATCCCGCGGTTCCGCGCCGAGCACCTGCTCAACCGGTTCGGGTCGCTGACCCCCGACGTCCTGTCGCTGGCCACCGACGACCGCAGCCTGCTCGACCCGGTGCCGGGCGCCGAGGAGTACCTGATGGTGGAGATGGTGTGGGGTGCCGCGCACGAGGCGGCCCTGCACCTGGACGACCTGCTGGCCCGGCGCACCCGGATCTCCATCGAGACGCCGCACCGCGGCACCGAGTCCGCCGAGCCGGTGGCCCGCGCGGTGGCCGGCGTGCTGGGCTGGGACGAGCAGCGGATCGCCAACGAGGTCGACAGCTACCGAGCCCGGGTGGAGGCCGAGCGGCGCTCGCAGGAGGAACCCAGCGACCAGGAGGCCGACGCCGCCCGGGTCGCCGCCCCCGACACCCGGGCCGTGGCGGTCGGCCGCGCGCTGGGGTGAGCCGTGGGCGCCCTGGACGTCGTCGACCTGGTCCGTGAGCTGGTGCGCCGGCCGACCGTCTCGGCCGACGCACCGGCCCAGCGCGACGCCCTGGGGGTCGTCGCCGAGGCGCTCACCGCGGCCGCGCCGCACCTGCACCGCACCGACGGTGCCGACGCCGATCGGCCGTGGATCCTGCTGACCACGCCGACCGACCCGGACCGGCCCCGGCTGCTGATCGCCTGCCATGTCGACACGGTGCCGGCCGACGACCCCGGGCGCTGGCAGCGCGATCCGTTCGACGGGGACCTGGACGGCGGCCGGGTGTGGGGCCGGGGCAGCTCGGACATGAAGGCCGGGCTGGTCGCGGCGGCCGCGGCGGTCGCGGCCGCCGACCCGGGGACGCCGCTGGCCCTGCTGCTGACCAGCGACGAGGAGATCGGCTCCCGGGGCGCCGCCGCGGCGGCCGGGGCGGTCGCCGGGCTGCGGGTCGGTGCCGTCGTCGTCCCCGAGGCGACCGGCAACCAGGTCGTGCTCGGGCACCGCGGCGCGCTGTGGCTGGCGGTGCGCGCCCACGGCGTCGCCGCGCACGGCAGCACGCCCGAGCGGGGCCGCAACGCCGTCCTGGAGCTGGTGTCGGTGCTCGGCCGGGCCGGCGCGGCCCTGCCGCTGGCCACCGACCCGTTCCTCGGCGGGGAGACCTGGAACCCCGGCGTGATCACCGGCGGCACCGTGCCCAACATGGTTCCCGACCGGGCGGAGGTCGTCGTCGACCAGCGCACCGTGGGCGACGGTGCGGCGCTGCTGCGGTGGTGGCGCAGCCAGCCCGAGGTCGCCGGGGTCGAGGTGCTCGTCGACCTGCCGGCCGTGCAGACACCGGCCGGCGACCCGTGGGTGGCGACGCTGCCCGCCGCGGTGCGGACGGCGCCGGCGACCTACTTCACCGACGCCTCGGTGCTGCGGCCGGTGGTGGGCGAGGCACCCATCGTGGTGTGGGGCCCGGGCACCCCGGCGGTCATGCACGCGGTCGACGAGTACGTCGAGGTGGCCGAGGTGGAGCAGGCGGTGGCGACGCTGACCGCCGTGCTGTCCCGCTGGCCCCGCTGAGCCGGTTCCACGTGGAACCTCCCGCCGACCTGCGGTACCCGGCCCGCGCGGCGAGGGGCATCATGCGGGGACGACGAGGAGGTCCGACATGAACGAGTTCGAGCTGGTCCTGCCGACCGCGGTCGACGTCCGCGAGGTCGGCATGCGCGACGGGCTGCAGCTGGAGGAGCCGCTGCCGCTGGCCGACAAGCTGGCGATGCTGGAGAGCCTGGTCGCCACCGGGGTCCAGCGGATCGAGGTCACCTCTTTCGTCTCGCCGAAGGCGGTGCCCGCGCTGGCCGACGCCGACCAGCTCGCCGCGGAGCTGCACCAGTTCGACGGCGTCCACTTCTCCGCGCTGGTGGCCAACCCGCGGGGCGCGGCGCGCGCGGTGGACGCCGGCCTGGCCGACCTGGAGTACGTGGTGTCCGCGTCGGACTCGCACAGCCAGGCCAACGCCGGGCGCCCCACCGCCGGCGCGGTCGCCGCGGTGGCGGAGATCGCCGCGCTGGCCCACGGTGCCGGCGGCTCGCTGGAGGTCATCATCGCCACCGCCTGGGACTGCCCGTTCGAGGGGCGCACCCCGGTGGGCCGCACCGTGGACGTCGCCCGCGCCGCGATGACCGCGGGGGCGGACGCGCTGTGCCTGGGCGACACCATCGGCACCACCACGCCGTTGCGGGTCGTGCAGCTGCTGGACGCCGTCCGCCGGGCCTGTCCCGGCAGCCCGCTCGGCGTGCACTTCCACGACACCCGCGGCACCGGGCAGGCGAACGCGCTGGTGGCCGTGCAGGCCGGCGTCACCCAGCTGGACTCCTCCGTCGGCGGGCTCGGCGGCTGCCCCTTCGCCCCCGGTGCCAGCGGCAACATCGCCACCGAGGAGCTGGTCTACTGGCTGACCGACGCCGGCGTGGCCACCGGCATCGACCTCGACGCCGTGCTGGCCGCCGCCGCGGTCACCGAGCAGGCGGTCGGGCACCCGCTGCCCAGCTCGCTGGTCCGCGCCGGCGGCCGCAACGCTCCGCGGGGCGCCGTCCAGCCGGCCTGAGGCCGGGCTCCCGGCGCGGCGGTGCCGCCGCTCCGGCCGCGTGATGGGATGCGGGCATGACGGCAGACCCGGCGGACGTCCCGGCGCCGGTGGTCGATCCGCGGCTGATGCGAGAGGTGCTCGGGCACTTCGCCTCCGGGGTCACCGTGGTCACCGCGATGACCACCGACGGGCCGATCGGCTTCACCTGCCAGTCGTTCAGCTCGCTGTCCCTCGACCCGCCGCTGGTGGCCTTCGCCCCGGCCCGCACCTCCGGCACCTGGTCGCGGCTGCGGGCCGCGGGCCAGTTCTGCGTGAACGTGCTGGCCGAGGAGCAGAGCGGGCTGTCCCAGGCGTTCGCCCGGTCCGGCACCGACAAGTTCGCCGGGGTGAGCTGGGCGCCGAGCCCGCACGGCTCCCCCATGCTGGACGGCGTGGTCGCCTGGATCGACAGCCAGCTGTGGGCCGAGTACGACGGCGGCGACCACACCATCGCCGTGGCGCGGGTGCTGGACCTCGGCGCCGACCCCCGGCGCAGCCCGCTGGTCTTCCACCGCGGCAGCTACGGCATCCAGACCTCCCCCGACCTCTCGTGACCGGCCTCCTGCAGGGTCCCGCCGCGAGCTTGCCAGCGGTGGGGGGCAGGTGGCCCTTCTGCAGGGTCCCGCCGCGAGCTTGCCAGCGGTGGGGGGCAGGTGGCCCTTCTGCAGGGTCCCGCCGCGAGCTTGCCAGCGGTGGGGGGCAGGCGGCCCTTCTGCAGGGTCCCGCCGCGAGCTTGCGAGGGGTGGGGGGCAGGAGGGTCCTTTCTCAGTCGAAGCGGACGGCGATGACCGCCACGTCGTCCCGGCGGTCGGGGGCCGGACCGACCGCGTGCCGGCACAGCTCCTCCGGCGCGGCGTCGACCGGTGCCGCGGCCAGCCGGGCGGCCAGCGCGGCGATGCCCTGGTCCAGGTCCTGCCCCGGTGACTCGATCAGGCCGTCGGTGTAGGCCACCAGGACGGTGCCGGCCGGCACCTCCTCGACGACGGAGTTCCGCCGGCTGCCGGCGTCCACCCCGACCAGCAGGCCGGTCACGCCGTCCAGCTGGCGCACCGTGCCGTCCGGGTGGCGCAGCAGCATCGGCGGGTGGCCGGCGTTGCCCAGTTCCAGCCGCCACGGGCCGCCCGGGGTGGCCGGTCGCACGGCGCGGACGTAGACGATCGTCGCCATCTGGGCGACCTGCAGGCCCTGCACCAGCCGGTCGAGCCGGGTGAGCACCGCGCCGGGGTCGGGGTCGGCGTCGTCCCACATGCAGGCCCGCAGCAGCCCGCGCAGGTGACCCATCGCCGCGGCCGCGGCCAGGTCGTGGCCGAGGACGTCGCCGACGGCCACCGCGACCGCGCCGTCGGGCAGCGGCAGCAGGTCGTAGAAGTCGCCGCCGACCTCGGCGGCGGTCGAGGCGCTGAGGTAGCGCGCCGCCGCGGCGATACCGGGGATGGCGGGCAGCTCGGGCAGCAGCGACCGCTGCAGCGTCTCGGCGACGGTGTGCTCCTGCTGGTAGAGCCGCACGTTGTCCATCGCCATCGCCGCCCGGCGGGACAGGTCACGGGCCAGCTCGAGGTCATCGCGGCAGAACGACCGGCCGGAGCCGGTGACCAGGGCCATCGCACCGAGCGTCCGGCGCCGGGCGACCAGGGGCACGGTGAGCACCGAGCTGCCGCCCAGCCGGGCGAACAGCTCCGCGGTGGCCGGTGCGGGGAACACCCGGTCCACCCACTCCGGGGTGACCTGCTCGATGAGCACCGGTTCGGACGTGGTGAGGCTGTGCCGGCTCGGCGAGGACTCGGGCAGGCTCATGGCGTGCAGCGCGGCGAACTCGCGCAGCAGGTCCTCCCGCCCGTCGCGGTGCCGGAACGCGGTGTCGCGCACGGTGCCGTGCTCGTCGACCATGGTGAGGAAGACCCAGTCGGCCAGCTGCGGCACGCACAGCCCGGCGAGCCGGTCGAACAGCTCGGACATGTCGAGGGTCGCACCGAGGGTGCCGGTCGCCTCGGCCATCAGGGCCAGCTGGCTCTGCGCCCGCTCGGCGTCGGCGCGGGCCTGCTCGGCCTCCCGGCGGGCCGCCCGTTCGGCGGCGAAGGCCGCTGCTCGCTCGTCCTCGACCCGCACCCGCTCGGTGACGTCGGTCTGCACGCCCACGAAGCTGATCAGCTGTCCCTCCCCGTCGAAGACCGGGGTGATCGACAACTGGTTCCAGAAGGCGGTGCCGTCCCTGCGGTGGTTCAGCAGCGTGCTGCTCACCGGCTGCTGCGCCTGCAGCGCCTTGCGGATCTCCTCCACGGTGGCCGGGTCGGTCGCCGCGCCCTGCAGGAACCGGCAGTTGCGGCCGACGGACTCGGCGTAGGAGTAACCGGTGATCCGGCTGAAGGAGGGGTTGACCCAGACCAGCGGGTCGTCGTCCTGCCGGGGGTCGGTGATGGTGAACGCGATGTCCGTGGCCACGACGGCCCGGTCGCGCAGCGCCCGCAGCGAGGTCTCCGGGTCGGCGGCCCGGTTGCCGTCCTCCAGGGCCAGGAACACCACCAGGGACAGCTGCTGGGAGCTGGAGTCCTCGGACAGCGGAAAGCCGGTGACCCACAGCAGCTCGTCCCCCGGCAGGTCCGGAGTGCCGCGACCGCGCCGCCGGCCGGGGGCCAGCCGGACGGCCTCGCCGGTGAGCGGACGTCCCGCGGCGAGCCCGGACAGCGGGTTCGCGGTGCCGGCCAGCGGCGAGCCGGCGACGTCGGTGAGCCCGACCGCCGTCCCCCAGGCGTCGACGGCGAGGGGCAGCCGCACGTTGCCGGCCAGCTCGATCGCCGCGGCGTTGGCGTAGACGACGTCCCCGGCGGACCGGTCGATCACCAGGACGGCGACGGGCACGTCGGCCAGCACGGCGGGCAGCGCGGCTCGGGCGCTCGTCGGGGACCCGGTGCCGGACACCGCCGCCTCGGCGGCATCGACGATGGTGGACGCCGGCCCGGCGGCGCCGGACATGGTGCCGGCGGTGCATCCGGACCCGGCCGGGGCGGCGGCCTCGGGCGGCACGGTCGGTCCGGGCCGAGCGGCGGACCCGTCGCTGGAGCACGGCACGGCCAGATGCTAGGCGACGAGATCGGTGGTGCACCACCGGATGTGATCCATCCCGCTCGCCCATGATGCGGTCCCCACGGGGCTGGGTAGGGACGCCGGAACGCCGGGCGCGGCTCGCACGTCGTTGCCGGTACCGACGAGAGAGGACGTGCCATGGGACTCCTGGACCGGCTCTTCGGCCGATCGCGCCGCACCATGAACGACGGGGCCCACGACCGGGCTCACGACGGGGCCCACGACCAGGCCTACGACCGGGTCTACGCGCAGGATGCCTACGACGAGCCCGGGTACGCCCAGCCGGACGACGTCCGGCGCCCGGTCGAACCACCCCGCTCGGCCGACGAGCAGGCGATCGAGCGGTACCGGTACCTGCTGCGCACCGCACCACCGGACCAGGTGGAGGCCGCGCACGCCGAGGCGTTCGCCAAGCTCACCCCGGAGCAGCGCCGGCAGGTGCTCGAGCAGCTGGCCGCCGTGCCCGGAGGCGAGCGCCCCCGCGGTGATGACGCCCGGAGCCTGGCCCGGGCGGCGACCCGGGCCGAGATCCGCCGGCCCGGCACCCTCGAGCGGGCCTTCGGCGGCTTCGGCGGCCCTGGCTACGGCGGTGGCTGGGGCGGCGGCTACGGCCGCGGGCCCGGGATGGGCATGGGGATGGGCAGCATGATCGGCGGCAGCCTGCTGGGCACGGTCGCCGGCGTCGTCGTCGGCTCGGCGGTCGCCGACGCCTTGTTCGACACCGGCCTGGGCGACGGCGGGCTGTTCGGCGGCGGCGACGAGGAGGCCTACGCCGAGGGCTACCAGGACGGCGCCCAGGACGATCCGGGCGGGAACGACGGCGGCGACCCGGGTGGCGACTACAGCGCAGCCGACTACGGGGACGGTGGCTTCGGCGACGGCGGGGACTTCGGGGGTGGGGACTTCGGTGGGGACTTCGGCGGTGGCGGGGACTTCTGACCGGGCCGGCCGTCGCCGTCCCCCGCCGGGGTGCCGTACTCCGGGCTGAACTGCTCCGGGCTGGACTGCTCCGCGGCGAACTGCTCCGCGGCGACCTCGGCCTGGTGGCGCAGCCACAGCAGGCCGAGCACCGGGAGCACCAGCGGGATGAAGCCGTATCCCGAGCCGTAGCCCGACCAGACGGTGGAGTCCGGGAACGCCTCCCGGTCGGCCAGCGACAGGCTCCCGACGGTGAGCACCCCGACGAGTTCCACGGTGCAGGCGGCGGTGGGGGCCCCGGGGCCCCCCCCCCCCCCCCCGGCGCGCCCCCCCGGGGGGGCCGCCGAGAACCCCCCCGGCCCCC
>JAICZD010000114.1 GCA_025933855.1 Modestobacter sp.
AGGACCCTGGGCGCGCGGGTGCCGCTGCTGGGCCAGATCCCGCTGGACACCCGGCTGCGCGAGGCCGGGGACGCCGGTGCGCCGATCGTGCTCGCCCAGCCCGACGCCCCCGCGGCGCAGGCCCTGGAGAAGATCGCCGAGGGTCTCGCCGTCCGCTCCCGCGGGCTGGCCGGCATGAGCCTGGGGCTGACCCCGGTCAGAAGGTGAGCTGAACGCAGCGCCCCTGCATGCTCGCCGACTCCTGCGGCCGACGGCGCGGGTACGTGGTGACGACGACAGCCGGGGACGGCACCACCCGGGCGCCGGCCCGGTCCGGGGACCGGGCGCGCGGGCCGGAGGCTCGCCGCCCGGAACGCGGGCAACGGCTCAGCGGCAGCGGGGGACGGCCGTTGGCCGCGGTGTGGCCCGGAGGACCACAGATCACGTCGCGTCGGCGTCGAACGGCGGGGGGACGGCGGAGTTCCGGCTGCGCTCGACGCTCCCCGCCCGCGCCGCACCGTTGCTGCCGACCGCGGTCGACCCGTGGGCTCGGCGGGCCGGCGCCGGATCGTCGTCGGCGAGCAGCTGCTGGCGGATGAACGTCTTGGGGTGGTACTGCCGCAGGTCGAGGTCGCGCAGGTGGTCGAAGTCGTCGCCGAGGCTCTCGTGCAGCTGCCCGCGGACACCGGTGACCGCCTCGCGCACCTTCTTCAGCCCGGTGGCGGCGTCCCTGGCCAGCCCGGGCAGCCGCTCGGGGCCGAAGATGAACAGCGCGGCCAGCCCCAGGACGACGATCTCGCCCCAGCCGATCGAGTCGAACACCGTGCCCCCTCCTCCGGCTGCCGCGCTCCGCGGCCGGACCTCAGCGTAGGTCGAGCAGCTGTGCCGCAGCCGACCGCCGGGCCCGGGTCACGCGGCGGTCAGCGTGACGCTGAGCTCCCGGGAGCCACCGCCGCGCACCACCTCGACGCTCACCGTGTCACCCGGGTCGTGCGCGTCGATGGCCACCGCGAGCTCCTCGGAGCTGCCCACCGGCTGGCCGGCGACCGCGATCACGACGTCCTGCTCCTCGATGCCGGCCTCCTCGGCGGGGCTGCCCGGCTCCACGTTGACCACCAGCGCGCCGTCCCGGGTGCCGTCGGTGACCGAGCGGGCGTTCACCCCGAGCGAGGCGTGCACCGCCTTCCCGGTGGAGATGAGCTGCTCGGCGATGTCGCGGACGGTGTCGATGGGGATGGCGAACCCGAGCCCGATCGACCCGCCACCGGTGCCGGTGCCGCCGAGCGAGGCGATGGCGGTGTTGATCCCGATCACCGCGCCGCTGGCGTCGACCAGCGCACCACCGGAGTTGCCGGGGTTGATCGGCGCGTCGGTCTGCAGCGCGTTTATCACGGCGTTGGTGTCACTGCCCTCGCCGGACAGCCGGACAGGACGGTTCAACGCGCTGACGATGCCGCTGGTGACCGTGCCGGCGAGCCCGAGCGGCGAGCCGATGGCCACCACCGGGTCACCGACCACCACGTCGGCGGAGCTGCCCAGCGATGCGGCGACCAGGCCGGGCTTGTCCACCTTGAGGACGGCGACGTCACTGGCGGGGTCGCGGCCGACGATCCGCGCCGGGGATCCGCTGCCGTCGGTGAAGACCGCGCGGATCTCGGCGCCCTCCACCCCGTCGGCGCCGGAGACCACGTGGTTGTTGGTGACGATGTAACCGTCGGCGGCGTCGACGACCACCCCGGAGCCGGTGGCGCCGGCGTTGGCCAGCCGGACCTCGACCGAGACGACCGCCGGGCTGACCCGGGAGGCGATGTCGGACACCGATCCGGGCTCGCGGCTGACCCCGGGCGCGACCTGGGAGAGCTGGGTGCCGGGGGCGAACAGCGGCTCCTCATCGGCGGTGCGGCCCAGGAACCAGGCGGTGGTGCCGCCGACCGCCCCGACGAACAGCAGCGCGAGCAGCGCCAGCGCCGACAACCGGATCGACAGGTCGCGCACCCGCAGCCGGCGCCGGCCGCGGTCGTCGACGACGACGGGGCCGTCGGCGACCGGGTCCTGCGGGTACTGCGCGGGCGCGCCGAGACCGGCCGGCGACCACGGGTCGCGCCAGGGGTCGGCAGCGGCGTCGGGCTTCCACCAGGGGCCGGCGGAGGTGCGTCGCGGTCCGCGCCGCCCGCCGGGGGGCTCGCCGAGCCCGGTGGCGCCGTCGCGGGGGGCGAAGGCCCGCAGCACCGCCTCCGGTGGCGGAGCGGGCGCCGGGCGCGGCGCGGGTGACGGCCGGTCGCCGGCGAACGAGCCGGCCACCCGGTCCGGTCGCCCGAAGGCCGCCTGCTGGGCGGGCGGGGGCGGTGACGGCACCGGCGGTCGTGGCAGCGGCCGGCCCGCGGGCGGATCGAAGGAGCCGGACGCGTTCGCCGGCCGGGCGAACAGTGCGGCCTGCTCGTCGGCCCGAGGCTGGTCCCGGCCCTCCGGCCGGCCGTCCGCGGAGCCGGCGCCGGGGATCTCGCTCAGGGCGTCCCGCCGGCGGAACGGGCGGACACCGAGCCGACCGTGAGGGTGCGGATGACCGGCGGCACGATGTCGGTGCGCTCCTGCGGCGGCCCTTGGCGGACGGCTCCGGCGGTCGGCCCGGTTGCGTCGTCGGTCGGCTCGTCGCCGGCGGGCAGGCTGACGACCAGCGCGGCCAGCCCGACGCCGAGCCCGGCCAGCGCGCCGGCCATGCTGCGGCGCAGCCAGCGGGCGTGCCCGGGGCGGGGCGCCGGCGCGGCGGGGGCGGCGAGCGGGAACGCGAAGGACCCGTCGGGGCCGGTGCTGAGCAGCCCGTCCCCGCCGATGCCCAGCGAGACGGTGCGGCCGCCCGGCGGCATCTCCGCGGTGAACGGGATGGCCCGCAACCGGGACATCAGGTCGCCGGGGACGGCGACGTCCGCGGGTTGCTGCAGCGCGGCCTTGGCCTCGCGCTGGGCCGAGACCGCCATCCGGCACTGCGCGCAGCCGGCCAGGTGCCGGGCGGCGCGGCCGGCGGCGCCGCCGGACAGCTCGCCGTCGACGAGGGCGGCGATCGCTTCCTGGGCGAGGTGGCTCTCGGGGATGCTCATGGCGCCGTCGCCACCACGCCTGCCGGGCGCCCGGGTGCAAGGTGCGCCAGCGCCTCGCGCAGCTGCACCCGCCCCCGGTGGATGCGGCTGCGGACGGTGCCGAGCTTGATGCCGAGGGTCGCCGCGATCTCCTCGTAGGTGAGGCCCTCGATGTCGCAGAGGACGACGGCGACCCGGAAGTCCGGGGGCAGCGCGTCCAGGGCCGCCTGCACCTGCGGATCGAGGTGGGTGTCGGTGTAGACCTGCTCCGGCGAGGGGGCGGTGCCGGGGAGCCGCTCGGTGTCCTCCGGCAGCGCGTCGAAGCGGATCCGCTGCCGGCGCCGCACCATGTCCAGGAACAGGTTGGTGGTGATCCGGTGCAGCCAGCCCTCGAACGTGCCCGGCGAGAAGTCGGCCAGCGAGCGGAAGACCCGGACGAAGGTCTCCTGGGTCAGGTCCTCGGCGTCCTGCTGGTTGCCCGACAGGCGGTAGGCGAGCCGGTAGACCCGGGCGGAGTGGTCACGCACGACCTGCTCCCAGCTGGGCGCGACCCATCCCTCTCCGGCGTCGGAGCCCACCGCACCCGGAGGCACCGCACCCGGAGACACCGCACCCGGCGACACCGCATCGGGCGGCGCGGAGGAGCTGGGCTCGGACATCTGTCCAGGATCGCAGACCGCGGCCGGCGGCACCTCCCCACCCGGGGTGTCGGACGCACGGGTGGTGGAGGGGCGGGAAGGGGTGGCACGCGGTAGACGCACGCGGGGACAACGGTCGGCGGGCTCCCCGGTGTTCCCCGGGCCCGCGGCGCACAGCCAGTTGCCAGGTTCGCGGGCCGCGGCGGCCCCCTGCCGACGGGAAGGCCGGAGCGGCTTGGCACTACCCTCTCCCGGTGACCAGCGCTGCCGGACCTCCGCCCGAGGGCGGCTGGCGGAACGGCGCAGCCGCCTACGCCGACGGCTTCGCCACCGAGTCCCCCGCCCTCCAGGCGGCCCGGCAGCGGGCACTCACCTCGGCCGGCGCGTTCGGCACCCCGGCGCCCGTGGAACCCGCCGTCGGGGCACTGCTCGCGGTGCTCGCCGCCAGCGTGGACGCCCGCGCCGTGGTGTCGATCGGCAGCGGCGGCGGCGTGGCCGGGCTGTGGCTGCTGCAGGGCATGCGGACCGACGGCGTCCTGACCGCCCTGGACGGCGACCCGGCCGAGCTGCGCGCCGCCCGCCGCGCCTTCACCGACGCCGGCATCGCCGGCGGCCGCACCCGGCTGATCTTCGGCACCACCGCCGAGGTGCTGCCGCGGCTGTCCTCGGGCAACTACGACCTGGTGACCTGCTCCGGCCCGCCCGCCGACTACGTCCAGCACCTGCCCGGCCTGGTCGGCCTGGTCCGGGTGGGCGGCTCGCTCATCTGCCACGGCCTGCTGGCCGACGGCCGGATCGCCGACCGGTCGGCCCGCGATCCGCAGTCGGTCGCCTGGCGGGAACTCGCCCGGAAGGTGCGGGAGGACGAGACGCTGACCTCCGCCGTGCTGCCGATCGGCGCGGGCCTGCTGATCGCCACCCGCCGCAGCTGAGAGAGCCCCCCTGCAGGGTTCCGCTGCGAGCGTGCGTGGTGGGGGCAGGGGGTCCTTCGTCGGTGCCTAGACGATGGCGCGGGCGCCCTTGCCGAGCACGGTCACCCCGCCGGCGCTGACGTGGTAGCGCTCCCGGTCGGCGTCGAGGTCCACCCCGATGCGGGCCCACGGCGGCACGATCACGTTCTTGTCCAGGATGGCCCGGCGGACGACGGCGCCCTCGCCGATCTGGACGCCGTCCATCAGCACGCTGTCCTCGACCCGCGAGCCGCGTTCCATCCGGACCCCCGGGGAGACGACCGACCCGAGGACCGTGCCGCCACCGACGATGACGCCGGCGCTGACCATCGACTCCTCCGCGCGGCCGCCGAGCACGAACTTGGCCGGCGGGAACTGCGGCGGCAGGGTGTAGATCGGCCAGCGGTCGTTGTAGAGGTTGAAGACCGGCGAGACCGAGACCAGGTCCATGTGCGAGTCGTAGTAGGCGTCCATGGTCCCGACGTCGCGCCAGTAGCCGTGGTCACGCTCGGTCTCCCCGGGCACCCGGTTGCTGCTGAAGTCGTAGACGTAGGCCCGGCCGGCGTCGGCCATCATCGGCATGATCGAGCCGCCCATGTCGTGCACCGAGTCCTCGTCCTCGGCGTCGGCCCGCAGCGCCTCGAGCAGCGCATCGGTGGTGAACACGTAGTTGCCCATCGAGGCGAAGCTCTCCTCGGGCGAGCCCGGCAGCCCCGGCGGGTCGGCGGGCTTCTCCAGGAACCCGCGGACCTTGCCGTCGGCCTCGGCGTCGATCACGCCGAACTCGGTCGCCTCCTGGCGGGGCACCCGCAACCCGGCCACGGTCACCCCGGCCCCGGTCTGCACGTGCTGGTCGATCATCTGCGCCGGGTCCATCCGGTACACGTGGTCGGCGCCGAAGACGACCACGATCTCCGGCCGGTCGTCGTAGATCAGGTTCAGGCTCTGGTAGATCGCGTCGGCGCTGCCGGTGTACCAGCGCGGGCCCAGCCGCTGCTGCGCGGGCACCGGGGTGATGTAGCTGCCCAGCAGGGTGGACATCCGCCAGACGGTGGTGATGTGCCGGTCCAGCGAGTGGCTCTTGTACTGGGTGAGCACCGCGATCCGCCGGATGTCGGCGTTGACCAGGTTGGACAGCACGAAGTCGATGAGCCGGTAGTTGCCGCCGAAGGGCACGGCCGGCTTCGCCCTGTCGTCGGTGAGCGGCGCCAGCCGCTTCCCCGCTCCACCTGCCAACACGATGCCGAGGACCCGCGGACCGCCACGCATGGACGAAACGTAACGGGAAACGGCGGGAAACGCGCCATCTGGAGCAGCGCCCTTCACCCAGGGTGACCTGCGGGGCGCTGTCGGCTGCCGCGCAGGTCGCCAAGCGGCCCGGCGGGGTCCCGGCGGGCGAACCGGCGGCGGCGAGGCGGGGGGACTTGAGCCCGAAAATGTCCCGGCCGGTCCGACGGGTGCGGTCAGACCAGCGCGGTGCCGATCAGCCCCTTGCGGGTGACCAGCCCGGCCAGCTCCTCCTCCGACAGCGACCCGGTGCCCTCGGGACGGCGGGGCAGCACCATGTACCGCGACTCGGCGCTGGCGTCCCACACCGAGATCCGGGTGGCCGCCGGCAGCTCGACGCCGAACTCGGCCAGCACGCCGCGGGGGTCCCGGACGACGCGGGAGCGGTAGGCCTCGCTCTTGTACCAGCCCGGCGAGGGGCCCAGCAGCGCGATCGGGTAGCAGGAGCACAGCGTGCAGACGACGACGTTGTGCTCCTCGGCGGAGTTGGCCACCACCTTCAGCCGCTGCTCCTGCAGGCCGCCGGACATCGACAGCCCGAGCTCGGGCAGCGCCGCGTTGGCGTCGGTGAGCAGCCGTTCGGCGAAACCGGGGTCGATCCAGGCCCGGGCGACGACGCGGGCACCGTTGGCCGGGGTGCCACCGGCGGCGAACTCGTCGATCCGGCGGTCGATCTCCCCGCCCTCGAGGAGCCCGCGCTGCTCCAGCAGCGCCTCGACGTGCCGGACGCGGGCCGAGATCACCGAGCTGCTGTGGTTCCCGCTCACGGGTCCTCCTCCACCGGGGTCAGGTAGTCCTCCCACAGCTCCACGGTGACGCTGTGGTCGCCGGCGCCGAACAGCTCGGCCGCGGGGAACCGCACGTGGTAGACGGTCTGCGGGTTCCCGGTGCGGCCGCGGGCCCGGTCGTCGGCCAGCGGGTGGACGCCGGCCGGCTCCACGACCACCCCGACCGCGCCCCGCGCGTAGCGGGGAAGCCGGGTGTGCCCGTCCGGGTCCAGCGACCGGGTCCGCACCCGGTCACCGGGCGCGAACCGGTCAGTGCGCGTGCTCATCGGTCCCGGCCAGCTCCTCTGCCGTGGCGATCCCTTTCTCCCGCAGCAGCGTGGTGATCGCGGCGAACCAGCGCTCGTAGTAGGAGGCGGCCAGGTACTCCTGCACGGGCAGCCGCTCCTGGGCGTCGCGGAACTCGTCGAGGTTGTAGATGCCGCGCCGGATGAGGGCACTGTTGAGGGCGAAGACGTGCGCCTCCCAGTCGGCGTGGAAGCGTGGCTCGTCGGGCTCCTCGGCGATGGGCGGAAAGCCGGCCATGCCCCCGACGTCGTTGATCCGGCTCACGTCCGCTTTCCTACTCCGCCGGGCTGCCGGCGGCCAACCCCGCCGGGTCACCGCCGCCGGTGGCGGGGTCCGGGCCGCCGGCGACGACCGGGTTGCGCAGGCTGCCGATGCCCTCGATCCGGCACTCGGCGACGTCCCCCGGCCGGATCGGGACGGCGCCCGGGGTGCCGGTGGAGATGATGTCCCCCGGGTACAGCGGCATCACCTGGCTGTGGAAGCTGACCAGCCGCGCCGGGGAGAACATCATCGCCGCGACGGTGTTGCGCCGGTGCACCTGCCCGTTGCAGACGGTGGCCACCTGGATCCGGCCGATGTCGCCGAACCGGTCCAGCACCTCCGCCGCCGGCGTGATGGCCGGGCCGAAGGAGAAGAACCCCGGGAAGTTCTTGGCCCGGGTGAGGTAGCGGGGATTGCGGGCGAGGATGTCCTCGGCGGTCTGGTCCAGCACCGGGACCACGCCCCAGACGTGGTCCCAGGCCGTGGACTCGGGCACGTTGCGGCACTCCCGCCCGATCACCAGACCCAGCTCCGCCTCCGCCGTCACCCGCCGGCTCTGCCACGGCAGCGGAATGGGCTCGCCGGGGCCGATCACGGTGTGGTCGCCCTTGATGAAGGACGCCGGCTCCTCGGCCGGCGCGGTCTCGGACAGGTCGGCGGCGTGCTCCCGGTAGTTCAGCCCGATCCCCCAGATCATCCGGGGCCGCCGGTAGGGCGCGCCCAGCCGGACGTCGGCGAGCGGCCGGAACAGCCGGTCCGGCGCCTGCGCCAGGGGCCCGGCCAGCTCCTGCGCGGAGAAGCGGCGGAGCACGTCGCCGGCGTCGGCGAAGGAGCCACCGAGCAGCTCGCCGACGGCCACCGCACCCCGCCCGGGGTCCAGCAGCACCGCCGTCGTCCGGTCGCCGTCCAGCGTCGCCGTCCCCAGTCGCACGACCCTCCCCCCTCAGTAGCCGCCGACGAGGCCGCCGTCGCAGCGGACCTGCGTGCCGGTGACGTAGGACGCCGGGTCGCTGCACAGGAACGCCGCGACGGCCGCGAACTCCGCCGGCCGGCCGTACCGTCCGACCGGGATGGTGGCCCGGGACCGCGCCTCGACGTCGGCCACGTCGGCGCCCTCCCGCTCGGCCCGGAAGCGGTCGAGGTCGGCCACCCGGTCGGTGGCGATCCGGCCGGGGAGCACCATGTTCACCGTCACGCCGTCCCGCCCGACCTCCCCGGCGAGGGTCTTGAGGTACCCGGCGAGCCCGGCCCGCGCGATGTTCGACAGCGCCAGGCCGGCCAGCGGCTGCTGCACACCGCTGGAGCCGACCGCGACGATCCGCCCCCACTGCCGCGCCCGCATGCCGGGCAGCGCCTGGGCGACCAGCTCGACCTGGCGCAGGAGCAGCGTCTCCAGGGCGCTGCGGACGGCCCCGGTGCGCACGTCCCGGGCTCCGCCGGGTGGCGGCCCGCCGGAGTTGAGGACGAGCACCTCGACCGGGCCGAGCTCGGCGACCACGGCGGCGGTGAGCCGCGCGGCCGCGTCCGGCTCGGCCAGGTCGACCTCGAACCCGGCGGCGGCCGGCAGCTCCGCGGCCAGCCGGCGGGCGGTGTCCCCGCGCCGGCCGGTGATCGCCACCCGCGCCCCCTCGGCCGCCAGCGCCCGGGCGATCGCGAGGCCGAGACCCGACGTCGAGCCGGCGACCAGCGCCGTCCGGCCGGTGAGCCCGAGATCCATCAGGCGACCTCCGCCCGGTCCGGAACGGCCGAGGCCACCGCGTCGACCTGGCGGGCCAGCTGGTCGCGCAGCGCCACCGGCAACGCGGCGGCAGGCGGCCGGACGCCGGCCTCCGCCAGCAGTCCGCGCCGGCGCAGGCACTCCTTCCGGATGGCCAGCGCGATCCCCGGTTGCTGCTCGAACGCGATCAGCGGGAGGAACGGCGCGAAGGCCGCCCGGGCCGCTGGGAAGCCGCCCTCCTGCCACGCCCGCACGCAGGCGACCAGCCCCTCGGGAAAGGAGAACCCGGTCATCGCGCCGGCCGATCCGGCGGCGAGCTCGTCCAGCAGGCCCAGACCACCCAGCCCGCCGAACACCGGCACGTCCAGCTGCCGGGTCAGCGCGGCCACGGCCACGGTCGTCGGTGGTGACTCGGCCTTCACGGCGGCCACGAACGGCAGGCCGGCCAGCGCGGCGGCCAGCTCGTCGGTGCCGATCCGGACCCCGCTGGCGACCGGGTAGTCCTGCACCACGAGGGCGAGCCCGGTGGCGTCGTGGACAGCGGTGAGGTGCCGGCGCAGCACCTCGGCGCGGGGGGTGTTGACCTGCACCATGGCCGCCGCCAGCCGGGGCCCGGTGGCCTCCTGGATCAGCGCCAGCTCGTCGAGCAGGGGCGCGGTGCCCAGCGCGGTGCTCCCCACCACCAGCGGGAGGTCGACGGCGTCGACCACCGTGGCCAGGACCGCGCGGCGCTCGGCCGCGGACAGCTGGGCGGCCTCACCGAAGACGCCGAGCACGGTCAGCCCGGTCGCGCCGGTGGCGGCGAAGTGGCGGACCAGCCCGGCCAGGCTCCCGTCGTCCAGCGCGAGGTCCGGCCCCCGGAACGGGGTGGCGACCACGCCCCACACGCCCGGGGAGAGCACGGCGCCGGGCACCGTCAGCCCACCTCGTCGAAGTACTTCTCGGCGCCCGGGTGCATCGGCACCGGCCCGGTCTCGGTCGCCGTGTCCACCGAGATGTTCTTCGCCTCCGGGTGCACCGCGGCGAGGGCGTCGAGGTTCTCGAAGATCGCCTGGGTCACGTCGTG
>JAICZD010000190.1 GCA_025933855.1 Modestobacter sp.
GCCAGCGGCTGGCCCCGGTCTTCGACGCGCTGGGCAGCCGGACGCTGTGGCTCGGCGCAGCGGGCGCAGGCAGCCGGCTCAAGATGGCCTGCAACGCGTGGCTGCTCATGGTGACCGCCGGGGTCGCGCAGTCGATCGCGCTGGCCCGCGGGCTGGGCCTGGACCCGCGGCACTTCCTGGACGCGATCGCCGGCGGGGCGATGGACACGCCCTACGCGCACGTCAAGGGCGCGGCCATGATCGACGGCGAGTTCCCGGTCAGCTTCGGCCTGACCGGCGCGACCAAGGACGCCCGCCTCATCCGGGAGGCCCTGCAGGCGGCGGGGGTCGCCGACCGGCTGGACCTCGCGGTACTGCAGACGATGGAAGCGGCGATCGAGCAGCTTCCCGACCCCGGAGCGGTCGACCTCGGCGCGCTGATCGCCGGGCTGGCCGGCAGCGGCTGAGCCGGATCGGCTCAGTTCGCGCCGGACCCCGCCGACGAGTCACCGCGGACGTACTGCGCCGGGTCGCTGTCCACCGTGGCGCCGGCGGCCAGCCACCGGGCGAAGCCGGCCGGATCGCGGCGCTCCAGTTCGTCCAGGGCCTCCCGGCGCCACTGCACCAGCTGCGAACGGGCCTCGGCACCCCCGGCGGACTCCAGGGCTGCGGCGGTGCGCAGCCACTCCCGTCCCAGGGCTCCGGTCGACAGACCCGCCAGTCCGGTGGCCGCACCGGGGAGCGGCCCGGGCACGTCCACCGGCCGGTGCGGCGGGCCGGTCGGTGGCACGCCGGCCGTCCGGGACGACGGGTGCCGGTTCCGCCGATCCGCCGGTGCGGCCGGCCGCACCGGCGGAAGCCCCGGCCGCACGGGCGGGACCGGGGGTCGCCGGGCAGCCCCGCTCCCCGTCATCGGACCGGCAGCGGCCCCGCGGCGATGGTCCGGGCGTCGCAGCCGCCAGGCGAGCGCGACCGCGCCCACCCAGGCGAGCACGACCCCGGGCGCGGCGGCGCCGGCGAGCACCACGGCCCCGCTGCACCCGAGCAGCACGGCCACGGTGCCGGCCGCGGCACGCCAGGCGCCCTCGACGGTCGCCCGGGGTGCCCGGCCGCCTCCCGAGCGGTGGACGACGCCGGCGCCCAGGCAGCCGGCGGGAACCGCGGCCAGGCCCACCGCGAGCAGCCCCGTGCCGCGCAGGGACAGGACCCCGAGCAGCGCCAGCCCCCCGGTCAGCGCCACGGCGAGCGCCGTCGAGGACCCGGCGAGCACCCTCCGTGCGGACACCGGCACCTCCTCAGCCGTGCGGGAGAGGAGACCTGGCCGCTGAGCAGGCAGCACACCGGCTTCCCCCGCTCACCGAGAGTCCTCCTTCCGGGCCGATCCCGCCCGTCGTGCGGTTCCGCGACGGGTGCACCATGACCGGCCGTGGGCAGCGCCGTGGTGCACCTGGGGGCCGGCCTGGCCCTCACCCTGGTCGCGCTCACCGCGCTGGCGGCCGTGGCGGGCTGGGCCTCCGGGCTGCAGCAGCAGCGACCGGTGGTGGTGGCGGCCCTGCGCGCGGCGGTGCAGCTGGCGGTCGTCTCCGCCGTCCTGGTCGCCGTTCTCGGCTCGCTGCCGCTGTCGGCGCTGTTCGTGCTGCTCATGCTGACCGTGGCGGCGGCCACCTCGGCCGCCCGGGTGACCCGGCTGCCGCTGCGCGCCCCGGGGCGGGAACGCCGGATCGCCGCCACCGGGTCGGCGATCGTGCTCGGGGCCGCGCCCGTCGTCGCCCTCGTGCTGGGCAGCGGGGCGGTGCCGCTGCGCGGGGTGGCGGTCATCCCGATCGCGGGCATCGTCATCGGCGGCGCGATGACCGCCACCTCGCTGGCCGGCCGGCGGTTGTTCGACGAGCTGGACCAGCGGCGCGGCGAGGTCGACGCCGCGCTGGCGCTGGGGTTCCTGCCGCGCGACGCCGTGCTGGAGGTGGCCCGCCCGGTCGCGGCCACCGCGCTGGTCCCGGCGCTGGACCAGACCCGCACCGTCGGCCTGGTCACGCTGCCCGGCGCGTTCGTCGGCGTCCTGCTCGGCGGGGGCAGCGCCGCGCAGGCGGGCGCTGCGCAGCTGCTGGTGCTCATCGGGTTGCTCGCGGCCGAGACGCTCGCCGTGTGGGCCACCGTCGAGCTGGTCGCGCGCGGCGACCTCGTCCGCTGACCGCCCCGCCGCGACGTCCAGGCACTTCACAGCAGACCTCCAGTTCCGGGGCAGTCCTCCGTTGCACAGTGGTGCCATCGCCGCGGGGAAGGCCCGTGACGACGTAGGGGAGGAACGACGTGAGCGAGCAGAACCGCCCGGCCGACGAGACCGGCGCCGGCCCCGATCCGTCGGGTGCCACCGGCAGCTCCTGGGCGGCCCCGTCCGTGCCACCGTCCGTGCCGCCGGCGTCCGGGCCACCCACTCAGCAGCCCGCGGCGCCGCACGGGCCGGGAGCGCCCCAGGCGGCCGCACCGACGACGCCCTTCCAGCCGCACCCCGCGGTCACCGCCCACCAGGGCTGGCCGCCGCCCGGCTACGGCCAGCCGGCCGGAAACCCGTTCCAGGGCCCGGCGCAAGGCTTTCCGCCGGCGTTCCAGCCGGCCGGATCCACGCCCGGCCGGCCCGCCCGCCCGGCCGGCCGCTGGCGGATCGGCGTGGCCGGGCTGGTCGCCGGCGCGCTCATCGGCGGCGGCGCCGGAGCCGGCGTGGCCACCCTGGTCGGGGACGACCAGGCCACCGGGACGTCGGCGGTCAGCGCGCAGAGCGTCGTCATCAAGGACCCCCAGTCGGCCACCTCGGCCACCGCGGCGGCCGCCAAGGCCGCACCCAGCGTGGTCACCATCTACGTCAGCTCGGGCTCCCAGGCGGGGTCCGGCTCCGGCGTGGTGCTCACCGACGACGGCTACGTGCTGACCAACAACCACGTCGTCACGCTGGACAGCAGCACCGACAGCGCGACCGTCCAGGTGCGCACCGCGGACGGCAAGCTGTACGACGCCGAGGTGGTCGGCACCGATCCGACCTCGGACCTCGCCGTGGTGAAGCTCGCCGACGCCGGCGGGCTGACCCCGGCCACCTTCGCCGACTCCTCCCAGGTGCAGGTCGGCGACCTCGCCATCGCCATCGGTGCGCCGCTGGGCCTGTCGAACACGGTGACCGACGGGATCATCAGCGCCACCAACCGCGCCGTGTCCACCGGATCGAACACCGAGCAGACGGTCATCGACGCGCTGCAGACCGACGCCGCCATCAACCCCGGCAACTCCGGTGGCGCCCTGGTGGACGCGTCCGGCAGGGTGATCGGCATCAACACCGCCATCGCCACGGTGGCCACCGAGATGCCGGGCCAGCAGAGCCAGAGCGGCAACATCGGCGTCGGCTTCGCCATCCCGGCCAACACCGCCAAGCGGATCGCCGACCAGATCATCAAGACCGGCTCGGCGACGCACGCCCTGCTCGGGGTCAGCGCCCGGACGGCCCAGAACGGCGGCTCCCCCGTCGGCATCGGGGCGGAGATCGTCGAGGTGCAGGGCGGCAGCGCCGCGGCCGACGCGGGGCTGCAGGCCGGCGACGTGGTGACCGCGGTCGGCGACCGCGCGGTGACGTCGTCCGTCGAGCTCACCGCCGCGGTACGCACCGCCCAGCCCGGTGATCGGGTGACGCTGACCGTCCGGCGCGGCACGCAGTCGAAGACGGTCGACGTGACGCTGGACGCCGCCGCCAACTGACCGCCGATCCCGTGGGCGGGCGGCCCGGCACCCTCCCCGCGGTGCGGGCCCGCCTCCGCTCCGTGGGCACCTACGCTGGGCCGGTGCCGGCCCCTCCGCTGACCGCGCCCCTGGCCGGCTCCCTGGACGATCCCGCCCGGGCCCGCGACCTGGCCCGGATGAAGCGCCTGGCGCTCGCCCTGTTCGCGTTCGCGGCCGTGGTGTTCCTGGCGTGCGTGCTGTTCGGGGACGGCGCCGGGGCGTGGGTCGGTTACCTGCGGGCCACCGCCGAGGCCTCGATGGTGGGTGCGCTGGCCGACTGGTTCGCCGTCACCGCGCTGTTCCGGCACCCCATGCGGCTGCCGATCCCGCACACCGCGATCATCCCGCGGAAGAAGGACCAGATCGGCTCCAGCCTGGGCACCTTCGTGCAGACCCACTTCCTGACGCCGGAGGTGGTCGACGAGCGGCTGGCGACCGTCGACGTCCCCGGCCGGCTGGGCGACTTCCTGGCGGCCCCCGGCCGCGCGGAACGACTCGCCGGCGACGCGGGGGCGGCTCTGGGTGCGTTGACCGACCTGATCCGGGACGAGGACCTGCAGCCGGCGGTCGCCGCGCTGGTGGACCGCAAGCTCCGGGAGACACCCGCGGCGCCCGCGCTGGCCCGGGTGCTCGAGCTGGTGGTGGACGGCGACAGGCACCAGGAGGTGCTGTCCGCGGGGTTGAGCGGGCTGGCGCGGTTCCTGCAGGACAACCGGGTCGTCTTCCGGGCGCAGCTGGGCGACGCCTCGCCGGCCTGGGTGCCCGACTGGGTCGACGACCGGGTGTTCGACCGGGTGTTCAGCGGGGTGCAGGGGTTCCTCGAGGAGGTGGGCGAGGATCCGCGGCACGAGCTGCGCCGCAGCTACGACGCCCGGCTGCGCGCCTACGTCCACGCGCTGCGCACCGATCCGGCGGCGGCCGGCCGGGTGGAGGAGTTGAAGAAGGAGCTGCTCGACCACCCCGCCGTCCGCGTCTGGTCCGGCTCGCTGTGGAGCACCGTGAAGACCTCGGTCGTGGCTGCGGCCGCCGATCCGGACTCGGAGCTGCGCGCCCGCCTGGTCGGGGTGATCCGGCACGCCGCCGAGCTGCTGCGCAGCGACCCCACCGTCCGGGAGCTCGTCCAGCGGCAGACCCGCCGGGCGGCCGGCTACCTGGTGGAGCGGTTCGCCGGCGACGCCGCCGAGCTTGTCGGCAGCACCGTCGCCCGCTGGGACACCGAGGAGACCAGCCGGCGGATCGAGCTGCAGGTGGGCCGCGACCTGCAGTGGATCCGGGTGAACGGCACCGTCGTCGGCGGGCTTGCCGGGCTGGTCATCTACGCGGTGGGCCAGCTGCTGTCCTGACGATCCGGCACCGTCCGGGGCATGCGCCGCTGCGCGTCCCGCCGTGACCCCGCCGTGACCCCGTGCGGGCCGGGTCCCGGGTTACAGTCCGGCCATGTCAACGGTGACCTACGTCGGGGCCTCGCGCCTGTACCCGGGCAGCGATGTCCCGGCGGTGGACAGGCTGGATCTGGAGGTCGCCGACGGGGAGTTCCTCGTGCTGGTCGGTCCGTCGGGCTCGGGGAAGTCCACGGCGCTGCGGATGCTGGCCGGGCTGGAGGACGTCGACGAGGGCGAGATCCGCATCGACGGGGAGGACGTCAGCGACGCCGCCCCCAAGGACCGCGACATCGCGATGGTGTTCCAGAACTACGCGCTGTACCCCCACATGAGCGTGGCGGACAACATGGCCTTCGCCCTCAAGCTGGCCGGGACGCCGAAGGCGGAGGTCACCGAACGGGTGCGCCGGGCCGCGGAGATGCTGGACCTGCTGCCCTACCTGGATCGCAAGCCCAAGGCCCTGTCCGGCGGGCAGCGGCAGCGGGTGGCGATGGGCCGGGCCATCGTGCGCTCACCGCGGGTGTTCCTGATGGACGAGCCGCTGTCCAACCTCGACGCCAAGCTGCGGGTGCAGACCCGCGCCGAGATCGCCAACCTGCAGCGCGACCTCAACACCACGACGCTCTACGTCACCCACGACCAGACCGAGGCCATGACCATGGGGCACCGGGTGGCCGTGCTCCGCGACGGCCTGCTGCAGCAGGTGGCCACCCCCCGCGAGCTCTACGACACGCCGGCCAACGTCTTCGTCGCCGGGTTCATCGGCTCACCGGCGATGAACATCCTGCGGGGACCGGTGGGCGCCGACGGGGTCACCGTCGGCGGGCTGACCCTGCCGGTCCCGCGGGAGCGGCTGGCCCAGCTCGGCGGTGCCGACGCCGTGGACGTCGGCGTCCGCCCCGAGTCCTTCCAGCTGAGCCCCGAGCCGACCGGGCTGCAGATGGAGGTGCGGCTGGTCGAGGAGCTCGGCGCCGACGCGTACCTGCACGGCACCACCCAGCACGCCGGGCAGTCCCAGCGGCTCGTCGTCCGGGTCGACGGCCGCCGTCCTCCGGTGATGGGCTCCACCGTCGACCTGGCGGTGCGCGCCGAGGAGATCCACCTCTTCCACCCCGAGACGGGAACCCGCCTGACCTGACCGCCGCCAACACACGGCCGGCGCGGCTACGTGCTGGGGCGCAGCCCCAGATCGCGCCGAGCGGGGGGCCGCAGGCTCCGCCGAGGTGAGATGGGAAGCGGCTCAGCGACCGTCGGGACGGCACCTGGCCGCGGTGCGATCCGCAGGATCGCCATGTCATCGCCGCGGTGCGATCCGCAGGATCGCCATGTCATCGCCGCGGTGCGATCCGCAGGATCGCCA
>JAICZD010000188.1 GCA_025933855.1 Modestobacter sp.
CCTTCTTCAGCCCGGGACTACCTCGAGGGTCACCGGGACGCTGACCTCCGGGTGGACCCGCACCGTGACGGTGTGGGCGCCGGTGCTCTTGATGCTGCTCGGCAGCTCGATCCGGCGACGGTCGAGCTCGGGCCCACCGGCGGCGGTCACCGCGGCGGCGACGTCGGCGGTGGTGATCCGCCCGAACAGCCGGCCACCGGCTCCGGTGCGGGCCGGCAGCCGCACCGTCAGCCCGGACAGCCGGGCCGCCACGGACTGGGCCTCTTCCAGGGAGCGGACGTCGCGGGCGGCACGCGCCCGGCGCAGGCTCTCCACCTGCTTCTCCGCACCCCGGGTGGCGACCATGGCCAGCCCGCGGGGCAGCAGGTAGTTGCGGCCGTAGCCACCCTTGACCTCGACGGTGTCACCGGAGGAGCCCAGCCCGGTGACCTCGGCAGTGAGGATGAGCTTCATCGTGCTCATGGTCAGCGCGCCGTGGAGGTGTAGGGCAGCAGGGCCATCTCGCGGCTGTTCTTCACGGCCACGGCGACGTCCCGCTGGTGCTGGCTGCAGTTGCCGCTGACGCGGCGGGCACGGATCTTGCCGCGGTCGGAGATGAACTTCCGCAGCAGGGTCGTGTCCTTGTAGTCGACGTAGGTCGCCTTGTCCTTGCAGAACTGGCAGACCTTCTTCTTCGGCTTACGGATGGGTGGCTTGGGCACTGGGTTCTCCAGAAATGACGGAATGGAACGGCCCCCTCGCAGGGACCCGCGTCGAGCGGAGCGAGGCGTGGGGGGCGAGGGGGCCTCTTCTTAGAAGGGCGGTTCGTCGGAGGACGCCGGCGGGGTCGACCAGGGGTCGCTGCTGCCGCCGCCGCTGGACCCACCGGAGCCGCCGAAGCCACCCCCGCCGCCGCCGAAGCTGCTGCCACCCTCGCCGCGCTGGGCCTTGGTGACCTTGGCGGTGGCGTAGCGCAGCGACGGGCCGACCTCGTCGACCTCGAGTTCGACGACGGTGCGCTTCTCGCCTTCCTTCGTCTCGAACGAGCGCTGCTTGAGCCGCCCGGAGACGATGACGCGGGAACCGCGGGTCAGCGACTCGGCGACGTTCTCCGCCGCCTGCCGCCAGACGTTGCAGCGCAGGAAGAGCGCCTCGCCGTCCTTCCACTCCGAGGACTGGCGATCGAACGTCCGCGGGGTGGAGGCGACGGTGAAGTTCGCGACCGCCGCGCCGGACGGCGTGAACCGCAGCTCCGGGTCCGACGTCAGGTTGCCGATGACGGTGATGACCGTCTCGCCTGCCATGGTCAGTGGACCTCGGGGCGCATCAGCTTGGTGCGCAGGACCGACTCGTTGAGGTTCAGCTGCCGGTCCAGCTCGGCGACGGCGGCCGGCTCCGCGTCGATGTCGATGACGGCGTAGATGCCCTCGGGACGCTTGTTGATCTCGTAGGCGAGCCGGCGACGGCCCCAGATGTCGACCTTGCCGATGCTGCCGCCGCGGCTGGTGACGACGGACAGGAACCGGTCGAGGCTGGGAGCGATGGTCCGCTCCTCCAGCTCAGGGTCGAGGATGACCATCAGTTCGTAGTGACGCACGGAGAACCCCACCTCCTCTGGTCTCAGCGGCTGCAGCACATCTGCAGCAGGAGGGTCGTACACGCGTCGCGCGCCCGAGCCGGCCGGTGCCGGCTGCGAACGCGCACCCGAGAGGCTACCAGCGTGCCGGACGGCGTCCGGCGGTGCGCCGAACGACCCGGGGACGACGGGGCGCCGGGGCGACGGGCGCACCGCGGCCGGGACGGCGAACTAGTGTCCGCGGCGTGGCAGACCACCCGATCGGCGTCCACATCGGACCCGGCCTGACCGACGACAACGAGTTGCTGGACGGCGGTCCGCTGGCCCGCGCGGCGGAGGTGGACGCGGACGCCGTGCAGGTGTTCCTCGCCGACCCGCAGGGCTGGAAGGCGCCGAGACCCCGCCCGGACGCCGCCGCTCTGCTGGCCGGGGAGGTCGCCGTCTTCGTCCACGCGCCGTACGTGCTCAACGTCGCGTCCACCAACAACCGGATCCGCATCCCCAGCCGCAAGCTGCTCGGGCAGCACGCGGCCGCTTCCGTGGCCATCGGCGCCCGGGGCATGGTGGTGCACGGTGGCCATGTGCTGGCCAAGGACGACCCCGCTGTCGGCGTGGACAACTGGCGCAAGACGTTCACCCGGCAGGCGGAGGCCGGTGGCTTCGGCCTGCCGGTGCTGATCGAGAACACCGCCGGCGGGGACAACGCGATGGCCCGCGAGCTGGCTGCGCTGGACCGGCTGTGGGAGGCGGTCGGGGAGTTCGGGGCCGGCTTCGTCCTGGACACCTGCCACGCCTGGGCCGCCGGCTGGGACCTGGGCCGGGTGGTGGAGGACGTCCGGGCGATCACCGGGCGGATCGACCTGGTGCACCTGAACAACAGCCGCGACCCGGCCGGCTCCGGCCGGGACCGGCACGCGCCGCTGTCGGAGGGGGAGATCCCGCTGGAGCTGCTGCTCGGGATCGCCCGCGCCGCCGACGCCCCGGTCGTGCTGGAGACCCCCGGCGACCCGGCGAGCCACGCCGAGGAGATCTCGTTGGTCCGCCGGGCGGTCTGACCTTCGGGTGGAGCCGCCTGCGCGACGGTGGAGCCGGGTCGTGACCCGGTTCACCGGTCGGCGGGGCGGCTCAACCCCGGCCGGCCGACGGAGGTGCGGCGCGACCGGGCCACCCGGTCGTCAGCATGGTCCAGGACGCCGCCGGCGGGGTCGTCGGTGCCCGGCCAGCTCTGCCGGACCCGGTCCAGCTCCGGGCGCCAGACGTCGCGGACGACGAGCCCCATCAGGACGAGGACGGCGATGTCGCGCAGCCCGACGGCGAAGAAGAACCACTCGACCTTCACGCCCTTGTGGTCGGTGCCCAGGTACCAGAGCAGCCGCGGCACCCACAGCAGCGCCTCGGTGGCCTGCCACAGCAGCAGCGACCGCCAGTGCGGCCGGGCGAGCACCGCCAGCGGCAGCAGCCACAGCGAGTACTGCGGGCTCCAGACCTTGTTCAGCATCAGGAACCCGGCGACGAGCAGGAAGGCCAGCTGGGCGACCCGGGGCCGGCGCGGCGCGAGCAGGGCCAGCGCGGTCACCCCCGCGGCGAGCGCGACCAGGGAGCAGGCCACGGCCAGGTTCAGCACCGACGGGGACTGCCCCTCGGCCAGCGGGCCGTCCAGGATCTTGTCGTGGGTGATGTGCAGTGCGATGTTCCACAGCGTGTCCGGGTCGGCCGGGCGGCTGCCGTTGAGAGCGAAGAACCGGGCCCAGTTCTCCGGCGCGAGGACGGCGATCGGCACGTCCACCGCCATCCAGGCGACCGCGGCGGCAAGCGTGGCGGCCAGCCATGCCCGCAGCCGCCCGGCCCGCAGGCACAGCAGGAACAGCACGAACAGCAGCAGCACCGGGTACAGCTTGGCCGCCGCACCGAGCCCGAGCAGGACGCCGGCGAGGACCGGATGGCGCCGGGCCCACGCCCACATGCCCAGGGTCGCCAGCGCCACGGCGAACAGGTCCCAGTTCGTGAAGACGTGCACGAACAGCAGCGGGGACAGCCCGGCCATCGCGGCGTCCCACGGCCGGCGCCCGGCCAGGCCCAGCACCGCCCGCGTGGTGAGCAGCGCGCACAGCGACAGCAGCAGGCAGGTGGCCACGTAGTAGCTCTGCACCGGGACCACCGTCGGCAGCACGCCGACCGAGGAGGCCAGCCCGTCGTAGGCCCGGGCCAGCATCGCGGCGACCTGCATGAACCCACCGGTGAGCACCGGGTACTCGACCTCGGAGTCCAGGTAGGGCACCTGGCCGGAGTCCAGGCCGCGCAGCCCGAACAGCGGAACCGTGTCGGAGTAGCAGAAGTGCGTGTACTGCTTGGACCCGGTCCAGTTGCCGTCCGCGCACGGTGCCTGCTTCACCCAGGCCGCGGCGAGCACGAGCACGGTGAACAGCAGGCAGACGCGCAGCGGCGTCCAGAACAGCGCGCGTCCGGTCATCGCGTGCCGGCCCCAGGGGCCGCCGATCAGCTCGCTGGCCTGCACCGCGACCGGGTCGGTCCAGGTGGGGACGACGCGGTCCGGGCCACCGGAGCCGCGGCCCGGTTCCGCCACCGGGACGACGGGCCCGTCCCCCGGCCGGGCGGCCGGGACGGACGGGCCCGTCGACGTCGTGCTCACCTGCTCAGTCTGCCCACCGGCATCAGCCGCCCACGGCCGCCCCCGGGCCCGGCGAGCAGGTCGGCAGCGGACCGCCTCCGCACGTCGGGAGCGGCTTCTTCCTCGTCGGTGTGTTGGTGGACGGCTCGGTCGCCGTCGACGGCGGAGCGGTGGTCGACGACTCCGTCGACGTCGGGGCCTCGGTCGTGGTGGCCGGTGCCCGGTCCGTCGTCGTCCGCGGCGCCCGGGACGACGGAGCGGGTGCCTGCGTGGTGGGTGCGGCCACCCCCTTGCCGGTGTCGCCCTTGATGATCGACTTGCTCGGCAGGTCCTCTTCCGGCGTCCCGGCCAGCGCCTTGTTCATGAATTCCTGCCAGATCGCGCCGGGAAGCCCCGAGCCGTAGATGATCTGCCCCCGGTCGTTGACGATGGGCTGGGACGGCGAGTCGTTGCCCATCCACACCGCCGTGGAGATGGACGGGGTGTACCCGACCATCCAGGCGTCGGAGTTGTCCTCGTCGTTGAGGCCCTGGGTGCCGGTCTTGCTGGCCACCGGTCGGTCACCGGCCAGCGAGCGCTTGGAGTACTTGGCCACGCCCTCGAGGGCGAAGGTCACGTCGTTGGCGACGTCGCCCGGTACGGCCTGCTCGGCGCTCGCGCTGCCGTCGTTGCGGGACAGCACGGTGCCGGAGCTGTCGGCCACCTGGGCCACGAAGTGCGGGTCGTGCCGGACGCCGCCGTTGGCGAAGGTGGCGAAGCCGACCGCCTGGTCGACCGGGCGCAGCTCGTAGCGCCCGATGCCGATGTCACCGCCGACGGTGCCGGTCTGCGCGTCGGCGAGGGTCCGGTTGCCCTTGAGCGTGCCCGAGGCCCACTGCTCCGGCAGCCCGGTGGCCTTCAGCGCGGTGCTGCGCACCTTCTCCGCGCCCACCTCGTAGGCCAATCCGTAGAACGTGGTGTTCAGCGACCGGGTGATGGCCTCGGTCAGCGTGCACGCCGCGCACTGCGCGTTGCCGGAGTTGCGCACCGGCTGGGTCCGGTCCTTGAAGGTCTGCGGCGAGCTGCCGTCCCGGCGGGCGTCCACGCTGATGCCCTGCTCCAGCGCGGTGGCCAGCGTGTACGGCTTCATCGACGAACCCGGCTGGCGTTGCGCCTGGGCGTAGTCGATGACGCCCTCGCCGCTGCCGGCCTTGTTGCCGTAGTAGGCCAGCACGCCGCCGGTCCGCGGGTCGATCGCCACCAGCGCCTGCCGCAGGTTCTCCGGCTCGCCGTCCATCACGTCGTTGACGGCGGCGACCGCGGCGTCCTGGTCGGCCTTGTCGATGGTGGTGGTGACCCGCAGGCCCTGGGACTCCAGCTCGGGATAGGAGGCGCGCAGCTCGTTCTTCACGTAGTTGACGACGAGCCCTTCCGGGCCGCTGGGGGTGCCCAGCGTGCTGTCGGTCCGGGGGAGCACCGGCGGGTAGACCATCGCCGCGCGGGCGGTGCGGTCCAGCCAGCCCTGGTCGACCATCGCGTCCAGCACGAGGCCCCAGCGGTCCTGCGCGCCCTCCGGGTTGGTCTGCGGGTCGTAGGCGCTGGGGCTGCGGATCAGCACGGCGAGGACGGCGCCCTGCTCCGCGGTCAGCTGCGCGGCCGGGACCCCGAAGTAGGTGTTCGCAGCCGCCTCGATGCCGTACACGCCACGGCCGAAGTAGATGGTGTTCAGGTAGTTCTCGAGGATCTGGTCCTTGGAGTACTGGTTGTCCAGCTTGACCGCCAGGAACAGCTCCTTGAACTTGCGGCTGAAGGTCTGGTCCGCGGTCAGGAAGGCGTTCTTGACGTACTGCTGGGTGATGGTCGACCCGCCCTGGGTGGAGCCGCCGGTCAGGTTGTTCCAGGCCGCCCGAGCGATGCCGGTGACGGAGATGCCCGGGTCGGAGTAGAAGCTCCGGTTCTCCGCGGCCAGCACCGCGTTGCGCGCGGGCTCGGACACCTCGGCGAGGGTGATGTTGGTGCGGTTGCCGTCGGGCGCGGCCAGCCGCGCCATCTCGGTCACGCCGTCGGAGTAGTAGATGACCGTCGTCTGGTTGGCGGTGACGGCATCGGCGCTGGGCACGTCCGTGGAGGCGTAGACGACCCCGACGAACACGGCGAGCAGGACCAGCGCACCGACCAGCGTCGCACCGATCGCAGCCAGGATCCGCCGGCGGCGCTGGCCGGTGGCCGGCTTCTTCTTGCCTCCGCTGCCGCGGGCACCGCGGGCCGGTGGTCGGGACCCGGGCGGCCGGCCGCCGCCGTTCCCGGACCGGCCGCTGCCGCTCCCGGGCCGGCCGCCACCGGCCGGCCGGGCACCACCCGAACCGGATCGGGAGCCGCCGGACCCGGACCGGCCGGCTGCGGCGCCGGAGCCGGACTTCCCCGCGGCCGGTCGGGCGGTGCCCCGGTCGCCGGTGGAG
>JAICZD010000129.1 GCA_025933855.1 Modestobacter sp.
AACGATGGGGGGCGCGTCGGGCCCTAGGGTGGCCGCATGCCTGTCCTGGGCACCAAGCTGCACATCCCGTCGCCCCGGCGGCAGCTGGTTCCCCGGCCCCGGCTGACCGACCGGTTGGTGGCCGAGCAGGGATCGATGCCGCGGCTGATCCTGCTGTCGGCTCCGGCCGGCTTCGGCAAGACGACCCTGCTGACGCAGTGGCTGGCGGCCGGGAAGCCGGGCCGCGACGGGAGCGACCCGGTACCGCCGTCCCGGCGGGTCGCGTGGCTGTCGCTCGACGCCGAGGACGGCGACCTGCGCCGGTTCCTCGACCACCTGATCGCCGCCGTCCGGACGCGCAGCCCGCAGGTGGGCACCGAGGCGACCGCCCTGCTGGAGACCGACGGCGCGGTACCCGCCGAGGCGGTCCTGGTCAGCCTGGTCAACGACCTCGACGAGCTGGCCGGGCCGACCGTGCTGGCGCTCGACGACTACCACGTCATCGACTCGCCGGCCGTCCACGAGGCCGTGACGTTCCTGCTGGACCACCTGCCGCCGCAGGTCACGGTCGCCCTCACCACGCGCGCGGACCCGCCGCTCCCCCTGGCGCGGCTGCGCAGCCGTGGCGAGCTGCTCGAGCTGCGCGCCACCGACCTTCGGTTCACCCCCGGGGAGGCCGACGCGCTGCTGAACCAGGTGATGGGCCTGGGCCTCGGGCCCCCGCAGGTGGCGGCCCTGGAGACCCGCACCGAGGGCTGGGCCGTCGGCCTGCAGCTGGCTGCGCTCTCGGCCCGCGGCCGCGCCGGCGACCCTGCGGGGATCGGCTCCTTCGTCGAGGCGTTCACCGGCAGCCACCGCTTCGTGCTGGACTACCTCGTCGAGGAGGTGCTGGACCACCAGCCCGACGACGTCCGCCGCTTCCTGCTGGACACCGCGGTGCTGGAGCAGATGACCGGCGGGTTGTGCGACGCGCTCACCGGCCTTTCCGACGGGCAGCAACGGCTCGATGCCCTGGAGCGCGCCAACCTGTTCGTCGTCCCGCTGGACGATCACCGGTACTGGTACCGCTACCACCACCTGTTCGCCGACGCCCTCCGTGCCCGGCTCCGCGCCCAGCACCCGGACCGGGTGCCGGAACTGCACCTGTCCGCCAGCAGGTGGCACGCCGAGCACGGCACGCTGCAGGACGCGTTCACCCACGCGGTCGCCGGCGGCCATGTCGAGCAGGCCGCCGACCTGCTCGAGCTGGCCGTGGCGGACCTCCGCAAGCACCGCCAGGACCGCACGCTGCGCAACTGGCTGCGCGCCCTGCCCGCCGACGTCCTCCGCCGGCGTCCGCTGCTGGCCACGGCCCTGGCCTGGACGCGGCTGACCGAGGGAGATCTCGACGGGGTTGCGGCCTGGCTGGACGCCGCGGAGGCGGCCGGTCCGCGGGCCGGGCTCCGCGATGGGAGTGCCCAGGCGGAGGCGGCCCGGGCACTGGAGAAGGAACTGCGGGCGCTGCCGGCGACGATCGCGGTGTACCGCGCGTCGGTCGCCCAGGCGCGCGGCGACATCGACGGCACCGTCGCCCACGCCCGCCGCGCCCGGACGCTGGCCGGACCGGACGACCACCTGGCCCGCGGCGCCGCCGCCGGCTTCCTCGGCCTGGCCGCCTGGGCCGCCGGCGACCTGCCCACCGCCGCGGACACCTTCGCCGACGCGGTGCGGCACCTGCACGCGGCGGGCGACGTCACCGACGAGCTCGGCGCGACGGTCGTGCTGGCCGGCATCTGGCTGGCCCGCGGTCGGCCCGCGGAGGCCAGACGGCTCTACGAGCGAGCCCTCGCGGCCGCCGAGCGCCGTCCGGGCCCGGTGCTGTCCTCGACCGGTGACCTGCACGTCGGGCTGGCCGACGTGCTCCGCGAGCAGGGTGACCTCGACGCCGCGGCGGCACACCTGCGGGCCGCCCAGGAGCTCGGTGAGCGGGGGTCGCTGCTGGAGAACAGCCACCGCTGGCACATGGCGATGGCCGGGTTGCGGCAGGCGCAGGGCGACTTGGACGGCGCCGTGCAGCTGCTCGACGAGGCGCAGCGGCTGTACCTGCCCGGCTTCTTTCCCGACGTGCGTCCGATCCCCGCCGCCCGGGCGAGGATCCGCATCGTCCAGGACCGGCTGTCCGACGCGCAGGACTGGGCGCGTGAGCGCGGGGTGGCGGCGGCCGACCCGCCGGCGTACCTGGCCGAGTTCGACCAGCTCACCCTGGCCCGCCTGTTGATCGCCCGGCACCGGTCCGGGCCCGACCCGGCCGGACCGGACGCCGGCATCGAGGCTGCCGTCGGTCTCCTCGATCGGCTCGTCGAGGCCGCGCAGGCGGCCGGACGTGGCGGCGGGCTCGTCGAGGCGCGCATGGTCCGCGCGCTGGCCCACCGCGCCGCCGGCGAGGACGACGCGGCGTTCGCCGACCTCGCTGCCGCGCTGACCACGGGGGTCGCGGCCGGTTACACCCGCCTCTTCCTCGACGAGGGACCGCCGATGGAGGAGCTGCTCCGTGCCGCCACTCGTTCCCGGGCCGCAGCCCCCTGGGCGGAGCACGCCGCCGCGCTGCTGCGCGCCGCCCAGCGCGGCCCCCGTAGCGCCGCACCCGTCGCGCCGGCCGACGACGGGCTGAGCGACCGTGAGCTCGAGGTGCTCCGGCTGCTGTCGACCGACCTCACCGGTCCGGAGGTCGCGCGGCGGCTGTTCGTGTCGGTCAACACGCTGCGCACCCACACGAAGCACATCTTCACCAAGCTGGACGTGAACACCCGGCGAGCCGCCGTCCGCCGGGCCGGCGAGCTGCACCTGCTGTAGCCCGGCGCACCGTCCCCGCCGGCGTCCGCGGCAGGCGGCAGGCACCGCGGCGCGCGGCGGGGCCCGGAATCACCAACCGGTCACATCACCATGTGATGTGGGTTCACCACGCCGGTTCCTAACGTCATCGACGTCGCCGCGCAGCCGCCCGGCGCAGGCTCACCAGAACCCGAGGATCCCCTGATGACCATCACGCCCACCGGCCTCAGCCGGGCGGCCGGCATCGCCGCCGCCGCGTCCGGCCTGCTGTACGGATCCATCCAGTTCATCCACCCGGTGGAGTCCGTCGCCGCCGTCGAGACCACCCGCTGGGCGGTGGTGCACTACCTCACCATCGCGATGGCGGTTCTCGGTGCCATCGGGGTGACCGGGATCTACCTCCGCCAGGTGCGCAGGGTCGGCGTGCTCGGCCTGGTCGGTTACCTGCTGTTCGGCGGCTTCTTCCTGCTCGACATGATGTACTCCTTCGTCGAGGCCTTCGTGCTGCCGGAGCTGACCTCCGCGGCCCCGAAGTTCGTCGACGACGTGAACGGGATCTTCACCGGCGGAGACACCGGCGACCTCGGCGTGATCACCGCGGCGGCACCGGTCGGCTTCCTGCTCTACCTGCTCGGCGGGCTCGCGCTCGGCGTCGCCTCCTTCCGCGCCCGCATCCTGTCCCGCTGGTCTTCGGCCCTGCTGGCCGTCGGCAGCGTGCTGACCCTGGCCGTGCCCCTGGTGCCGCACCAGGTCGCCCGCGGCGCCGCGCTCCCGGTCGGCATCGCCATGCTCGGCCTGGGCATCTCGCTGTGGCAGGACCGGGAACTCGCGGCGGTCCGCACCGACCTCCCCACCGGCCACTCGATCGAGGCCCGCGTCGAGCACCCGGTCCGATGACCAGCCGACGGCCGGCCGGGCAGCCGGCACGGCAGCGGACCGGCTCGCCGGCTCCGCAGCGGAGCTGGCCGGTCCCGGCCGCCCTCGTGGCACTCAGCGCCATCCCGCTGACTGCCGGAACGCTCCGGCTGGTGCAGCTGGCCGGCGGCCCCGAGGTGATCCCGGCCGACGGGCGGTACGCGACCTTTCCGCTGCCGCTCGTGCTGCACATCGTCGGCGCCGCTGTGTACGCGCTGGTCGGGGCGGTCCAGCTCGTGCCCCGATTGCAGCGCGGTCACCGGACCTGGCACCGGCGCGCCGGACGCGTGCTGACGGTGGCCGGCCTGCTGGTCGCCGGGTCGGCGCTCTGGATGACGCTGCTGTACGCGCCGAAGCCTGGCACCGGCGAGCTGCTGTACGTCCTGCGGCTGGTGTTCGGATCGGCGATGGCCGGCTGCCTGGTCCTCGGGTTCACCGCCATCCGCCGCCGGGACGTGCCGGCCCACCGGGCATGGATGATCCGGGCCTACGCGATCGGCCTGGCCGCGGGCACTCAGGCGTTCACCGACGGCATCGGCGGTGCGGTGTTCGGCACCGGGGAGCTCCGCAGCGACCTCGCCAAGGGTGCCGGCTGGGTGCTCAACCTGGCCGTCGCCGAATGGGTCATCCGGCGGTCGGCACCCGGCTCCCGGCTCGGCGTCCGCGCCGGTGACCGCGCCGGCCGGGGCGTCACACCTGCACCGGCGCCGTCATGACCGGCCAGGGCTGCCTGACGTACGAGTTCCGCGTCGACGGCCATCTGGACGACCACTGGGCGGCCTGGCTGGAGAACCTGACGCTGGTCCGCCTCGACGACGGCACGTCGACACTCATCGGCGCGGTCGAGGACCAGTCCCAGCTGCACGGCCTGCTCGGCCGGTTGCGCGACATCGGCGCCACTCTGCTCTCCGTCCGCGCCCTGGACATCCCGTCCCGCCCGGCGCAGGGATCGGGGGCCGAGCGCGCCCCGGCGGACAGCCGGGTCGAGAACCGCGGTGACGGCCTGGGGACGGAAGGACCGTGGCCCGGCCCCCTCGCGGGGACCGGGCCACGGTCATGTCGAGCCGGGGTGCAGCCGGTCGCCGTCAGGCGTCCGGTCCCCCGCGAAACGGCGCCCGTCAGTCCCGGAAGTAGCTGAGCAGCCGCAGGATCTCCAGGTACAGCCAGACGACCGTCACGAGCAGGCCGAAGGCGATGTACCAGGCGAACTTCGCCGGCGCGCCGCGCCGGATGGCCTCGTCGGCCATGTCGAAGTCGAGCAGCAGCGAGAACGCGGCCACCCCGATGACGACCAGGCTGAACACGATCGCCAGCGGGCCACCGTCACGCAGCCCCAGACCGCCGGTGGTGAAGATGCTGGCGATCAGGTTGACGATCACCAGGGCCAGCACACCGAACAGCGCGCCGACGACCCAGCGGGTGAGCTTCGGGGTGACCCGGATGGCCCCGGTCTTGTAGACCACCAGCATGCCGGCGAAGACACCGAAGGTGCCGATCACCGCCTGCATGACGATGTTGCCGCCGCTGGTGAAGGCCCGGTCGTAGAACTCGCTGATCGCGCCGACCGCGACACCCTCGAGGGCGGCGAAGGCCAGGGTCGCCGCCGGGTTGGCGATCTGCTTGAACGAGATCACCATGCCCAGCACGAACGCGATGAGCAGCGCCGGCAGCGCGAGCGCGGCGCCGGTGAACCCGGGCAGCGCCCAGGTGGCCGCAGCGGCCAGCACCGTCACCAGGAAGGTGATGCCGGTCTTGGTGACGACGTCGTCCATCGTCAGGTAGGTGGTGGTCCGCGCCGCGTAGGGCGACGGCGCGGTGTAGGGCGCGGCGTAGGGGTCGTACTGGCCGGGTGCCCCGCCGTACGTCTGCTGCGGGCCTGCGCCCTGAGTGGGCGAGCCCCAACCGGCGTACTGGCCGTTGCCGGCCGCGGGGAACCCCCGGCTGAAGGCCGGGTTGTTGCTGGGCATCGTCATCTCCTCGAGGTGACTGGTCGGACCGTGGGGCACAGCCTGGCGTACTCCACGCTGTCCGGTCCAACGCCGCAGGGGCCCGGCGCGTTCCTGACCGCCCCGACCTCGCCCGGACGGGTTGCCGGTGGTGCCCCCGGTCGGGTTCGAACCGACACTGGAACCCTTTTAAGGGGCCTGCCTCTGCCGATTGGGCTACGGGGGCGTCCAGGTGCGGACGCCGGGCACCCTAGCGCCCGGCCGGCCGGGTGCGCGGCGGGACGGAGGCCCGCCGGCCGGGGTCGCGGAACCGGGTCGCGGGACCGGCGCGACGGATCAGCCCGCCCGCCGGCCTTCCGGCTCCGGTGCCTGCTCGCGGTCCTCGGGCCGCGGCGGCGGCAGGTGCCCGGTCGGTCCGGCGTTGGCCGCCGCGACGAATTCCCGACGCGGGTCCTGCAGCTGCCCCAGCGAGATGACCTCCCGCCGGAACACCGAGGCCAGCGTCCAGTCGGCGATCACCCGCACCTTGCGGTTGAGGGTGGGCACCCGGCTGACGTGGTAGATCCGGTGCATCATCCAGGCCGGCCAGCCCTTCAACTTGACCCCGTAGACCTGGGCCACGCCCTTGTGCAGGCCGAGGCTGGCCACCGACCCCGCGTAGGCGTGCCGGTAGGGCGTGGGTTCCTGCCCGTCCAGCACGGCGACGATGTTGTCGGCCAGCCGCTTGGCCTGCCGGACGGCGTGCTGGGCGTTCGGCGCGGTGGTGGCGCCCGGATCGTCCTTGGTCAGGTCCGGAACCGCGGCCAGGTCCCCCGCCGCCCAGGCGTCGGTGAGCCCCGTGACCTGCAGGGTGGCCTCGCACTCGACCCGGCCGCGGCCGTCCAGCGGCAGATCGGTGGAGGCCAGCAGCGGGTTGGGCTTGGTTCCCGCCGTCCACACCAGCGTGTCGCTGGCGAAGGCGTCGCCGTCGCCGGTCGTGACCAGGCCGTCGTCGGAGATCGACTCGAGCCGGGTGTTGAGCTTGAGCTCCATGCCGCGGGCGGTGAGCTGCTTGACCGTCCAGGCCGCCATGTCCAGGTCGACCTCGGGCAGGATCCGGCCGGTGGCCTCGACCAGGACCCACCGCATGTCGGCCGGGGACAGCCGCGGGTAGTAGTGCTCGACGGCGTAGCGGGCCATGTCCTCCAGCTCGGCGAAGGCCTCGATCCCGGCGTAGCCGCCGCCGACGAAGGTGAAGGTCAGGGCCCGCCGGCGGACCGCGGGAGAGTCGGTGGAGGCCGCCGCGTCCAGCCGGGCCAGCACGTGGTTGCGCAGGTAGATGGCCTCGCCGACGTTCTTGAACCCGATGCCGTGCTCGGGCAGCCCGGGGATCGGCAGGGTGCGGGCGATCGACCCGGCGGCCATCACCAGCACGTCGTAGTGGATCTCGTAGGAGTGCCCCTCCACCGGGGCGACCCGCGCGGTGCGGTCGGCGTGGCTGAGTCCGGTGACCGCGCCGGTGACCACCCGGCAGCGGTCCAGGGTGCGGCGCAGCGGTACGACGACGTGCCGCGGTTCGACCGACCCGGCCGCCGCCTCGGGCAGGAACGGCTGGTAGGTCATGTGCGGCTGCGGATCGACCACGACGATCTCGGCCCGGCCGCGGCGCAGCTTCTTCTGCAGCCGCAGGGCGGTGTAGAGGCCGACGTAGCCGCCACCGACGATGAGGATCACCGGACGTTGCGCCATGACGCTCACCGTAGGCCCCAGCGCCACCCCCGGCGCCCGGGAACAGCGGTCATCCGGCGCCGGCGGCCAGCTCCCTGGCCCGGAGCAGCACGGCGTCCAGCATGGGCTCGGTGAGCCTGCCGGTGAAGGTGTTCTGCTGGCTGACGTGGTAGCTGCCCAGCAGGGTCAGCGGTCCGCCGGGTCCGTCCAGGACCACCTCGACGCCGTGCCCGAAGGCCGGCCGCGGCCGGGGCACCCGGACGCCGGCGCCGGCCAGCACCGGCCACAGCGCCGTCCAGCCGAAGCCGCCGAGGACGACGACGACCCGCAGCCGGGGCAGCAGCTCCAGCTCCCGGGCCAGCCACGGTGAGCAGGTGTCGCGCTCCGCGGGGGTCGGCGCGTTGGCCGGCGGGGCGCAGCGGACGGCGGCGCAGATCCGGACGTCGGTGAGCTGCAGCCCGTCGTCCCGGTCCACCGAGGTGGGCTGGTTCGCCAGCCCGGCGCGCCAGAGCGCGGCGAAGATCCAGTCACCGCTGCGGTCCCCGGTGAACACCCGGCCGGTCCGGTTGCCGCCGTGCGCGGCCGGCGCGAGCCCGACGACGGCGATCCGGGCGTCGGCCGGGCCCAGTCCGGGAACCGGCCGGCCCCAGTAGTGCTGGTCGCGGAAGGACGCCCGCTTGACCGCCGCGACCTCCTCCCGCCAGCGCACCAGCCGTGGGCAGGCCCGGCAGCCGGAGACGCGCTCGTCGAGCACGGCCAGGTCGGCCGCCGAGGCAGCTGCCCGCCGGACGCCGGCCGGGGTGCGGGTGACCGGGTAGCCGTCGGCGTCACGTGCCATGCGCGACAGCACAGCACGAGGCGGCTGAGGCGGTACGGCGGCCCCCACGGCATGATCACGGTCGTGGCCAAGGCGCAGAAGGTGAAGACCCCGCTGTTGTACAAGCTGCTCGGGCCGGCGATGGCGATCCCGAGCGGCATCGTCGTCCGGAAGGCGGCCGACACGGCCTGGATCAAGGTCCGCGGCTACCCGCCGCCGAAGAACCCGGCCGCTCCCGGCGTCACCTGGCCCGATGCGCTCGCCTGGGCCGCGGTGTCCGGCGTGCTGTACGCCTCCGCGCGGCTGGTCGCCGCGCGCGGGGCGGCCGCGACGTACCAGGCGGTGACCGGCAAGCTGCCGCCCGGCGTGAACGTCGACAGCGCCGCTTGATAGAAGGACCCCGTCCTCCTCACCGCTCGCACGCTCGGGGTGAGCCTCGGGACGGGGCCATACGGAAGCCGGTGCGGCCCGGGCATCACCCCTCGGAGCGGGCCAGGCGCAGGGCGATGCCGTCGAGGATGTCGTGCTCGCTGACCACGACCTCGGCCAGGCCGAAGGTGTCCATCACCACCCGCAGGATGAGGGCGCCGGCGCCGATCACGTCGACCCGGCCCGGGTGCATCACCGGCAGGGCGGCCCGGCCCACCCGCGGCAACGCGAGCAACCGGTCGGTCACCGCGTGCACCTGAGCAGCGCTGACCCGGGC
>JAICZD010000031.1 GCA_025933855.1 Modestobacter sp.
ACAGCACCCGGACGTCGGCGTCGCCGGGCGGGCAGCGCAGCGCGTCCCTCGCCTGCTCGATGCGGTTGTCCAGCTCCCAACCGTCACCGTTCTCGATGACCTCCATGAGCTCGCCCTGCTCGGCCAGCAGCGCGTCGAAGTCGGCGTCGGGCTCGCCCATCGCCTCGCTGACCTTCTCGAAGCGGTTGAGCGCCTCGCGCAGCTCCTTGACCGCCTCCTCGACGTTGCCGCGGACGTCGAGGTCCTCGTTGAGCGGCGGTTCCTGCTGGAGCATCCCCACGGAGTAGCCGGGGCTGAGGACCGCCTCGCCGTTGGAGGCGTGCTCCATCCCGGCCATGATCTTGAGCACCGTGGACTTGCCGGCGCCGTTGGGGCCGACGACGCCGATCTTGGCGCCGGGCAGGAACGCCAGGGTGACGTCGTCGAGGATCACCTTGTCGCCGTGCGCCTTGCGCGCACGCACCATGGAGTAGATGTACTGGGCCACTGGGGGTTCGAGCCTTCCGTCGCTGCGCGAGTGGGGGCGGGGCCGGGTCGGTACCGGGCGTCTCCCCGGCCCCGCCCCCTGCGTTCTCAGCGCCGATCCTCCCAGCCCGGGGGGCTCACGTCACCGAGCGGGCTCGAAGGCCCCCTCGGCGTCGAGGTCGTCGGCGCTCTCCTGGTGCAACGTCGCGGGCTCCCCCACGTAGTCCGTCGAACGCTTCTCCAGGTCGGCGTACGGCTCCTCCGCCGGGTCGCCGGGCTCGCCGAGGGTGTGCTCGGCCGGCGGCGCATCCGCGACGGGAACGGCCTTGGCGCTGCCCTGCCGCCGGAACTCGGCCCAGCCGCGGGCGAGGTTGAGCCCCACCGAGCTGGCCCGGATCTTCGCCGCGCTGCGCCGGGCGCCGTCGGTCTCCCAGCTGTCGGTGGCGATGGTGCCCCGGACGATCACCGGGTCGCCCTTGGCGACGCTGCGGGACACGTTGCCGCCGAGGTCGCCCCAGCAGGCGACGTCGATCCAGAGGGTGCTGCTGTCGACGAAGTCGTTGGCCTCGCCGTCGAAGCGCCGGGCGGTGGAGGCCATCCGGAAGTTGGTCACCGAGCCGTTGGGCAGCCGGTTGCGGCGCGGATCGCCGACCACGTTGCCGACGACGGTGATGTAGGTGTCGTTCACGGTGCTCCTCGAGCGGGAGACGGGCGCCGGTGGCGCGCCCGGCGGTCTGCCGGGGTGCGTCCACCGTGCGGTCCGCCTGGTCTCGGGGACATGCGTCGTCGGCTTCTGTGGACGGCGCCCGCGATTGTGGACGGCGGCGCACGGGAACCGCTGCCGGCTGAATGGCACCGCGTGGGCCCGACGCCGGCACCCGGCCGCGATGCGATGATCGGACGTCGAGCGCCCGTAGCTCAGCGGATAGAGCAGGTGCCTTCTAAGCACTTGGTCGCAGGTTCGATCCCTGCCGGGCGCGCAATCGGGCCTCGCCCGCGCCTCCGGAATATCGGGTGATCGCGCGCCAGACCCCAGTCACGGTCGGTCACGCCTCGGCGTGGTCGGTGGCGATCAGTATCGAGAGCCTTTCCCTGCGCGACGCTCCAGTGGAAGCCTGCGCCTGCCGCCCCGCTGCGAGGTCGGCTACCACGCGCAGTGGCATCGGCCCTGGGATGAGGCCCTCATGATCGCGCACATGAACTCGGGTGCGGTGCGCACCGGCCGGCGCAGCCTCGTGGCGGGAACCATCCTCGCCGTCCTCACGCTCGGGCTGCCCGCTGTGGCCTCGGGGGCGACCGCGAGCCCCACCGCCCCTGCGGGGCAGACGGAGTCCGCCATCACGGACATCGTCACGAACGCGATGGCGACCGAGCACCTCCGCTCCGTCATCGTCAAGGTCACCCAGGACCACCACGTCGTGACCCGCCAGGCGTTCGGTACGTCGATGGACGGCGTGCCGGCGACCACCGACATGCACTTCCCCAACGGCAACGTCGCCTTCACGTACCTGGGGACCCTGCTCCTGGAGTTCGTCGACGAGCACAAGGTCGGGCTCGACGACACCATCGACCGCTGGATGCCGGACCTGCCCGAGGCCGACCAGATCACGCTGAAGATGCTGGCGAACCAGACCTCGGGCTATCCCGACTACGAGACCGACCCGGCATGGGTCGCCGCCGAACAGGCCGATCCGTTCCACATCTGGACGTTCCAGGAGCGACTGACCTACGCCTTCTCCCGCCCTGTCCTGTTCGCCCCGGGCAAGAACTGGGCCTACGCGCACACCAACTTCATGATCCTCGGCGAGCTCCTCGCCACGATCGGTGGCAAGCCGCTGGACACGCTCCTGAGCGAGAAGGTGCTCGACCCGATGGGCCTGACCGGCACCGCGGAGAGCCAGACCTCGGACGTGCCCAGCCCGGTCCTGCACGCCTACACCTCCGAACGTCGTGAGGCGCTCGGCATCCCGGCGGGTACCCCCTTCTACGAGGAGTCGACGTTCTGGAACAAGCAGTGGGGCACCCCGATCGGGGCGAACGAGACGACGACCATCGACGACATGGCCACGTCCGCCGTGCAGGTCGGCACCGGGGCGCTCCTGTCGAAGTCCAGCTACGAGGCGATGACCGCGCCCAACCTGGTGGGCTTCGGCGACGCGGACCCCAGCTGTGCGCCCGCCTGCCGCGCGATGACCGACGCGTTCAACTTCGGTCTCGGCATCCCGCGCTCCGGTTCCTGGCTCTTCTCGGGCCCCAGCCTCAGCGGCTACAGCGAGTCGATGGCGTACCTGCCGTCCCAGAGGATCGCCATCGCGGTGGCCATCACCTTCCTCCCGACCGCGTACGACGAGCAGGGGGACAACCCGAGCTCCGCGGACTCGATCTTCCGATCGATCGGAGCACTGTTGGCCCCGGACGACCCGCCACCGGCACTCGGCTGATCCCCGCCTGAGCCTCATCCGGTCCGGCGAGCACACCCCGGCCGGTGCACCGGGGGCAGGCACCGTGCCCGGGAGGGCTCCGGGCGCTAGCGTCGCCGGCAGCACGGACGGCCGCGGCAGGGATGAGGACGCCATGACACAGCAGGGCGACGGCGAGGACCGGTCCTCCGGCGGAGGGCTGGTGGGTCGCTCGATCGACGAGTTCCTCCACCAGCTGCGCAGCTTCACCGACCGCGCCCGCGGCCTGGCGGCCGGCGCGGTGCCGTCCGGGCTGTCGCTGCCTGCGCTGCCCAGCCCACCGGGCGCGATGTCGGCCGCCCAACTGCGCGCCGTGGCCTCGGCGGTCCACGCGCAGCGCCAGCAGATGGCGGCCATGCGTGACCAGCTGGAGGCCTTCGACCAGCAGCTGGCCGTCTTCGAACGGATCCTCGACCCCCTCGTCGAGTGGAGCGCCACGTGGGCCCGCCTGGAGGAAGGAATGGCCTCACTCACCCGGCGGGAGCCGTCGGGGCAGCCCCCGCCGGCCGGGAAGTCCTCCGGCGAGGCCTGAGCCCGCCGTCCCCGGTAGCAAGGCGGACGCTCAGGCCGGCTCGACGCCGAAGGCGGTGGCCAGCTTCTCGATCTTGCGGGCCCGGCCCAGCCGGGGCAGGTCGCTGCCGTCCCGGATGACCTGGCCCCGGGCCTCGAAGTCGGCGAGGAAGTCCCGCGCCCAGGCCACGTCGGACGGCGCAGGACTGATCACCTCGTTGATGACCGGCAGCTGGTCCATCTGCAGGCAGAGTTTGCCGGTCAGGCCGAGGGAGACGGTGATGGCGCTCTGCTCCCGCAGCACCGGGTGGCTGGTGCTCACCGTCGGCCCGTCGATCGGGCCCGGCAGCCCGCCGACCCGGCTGGCGATCACCAGCCGTGAGCGCGGGTAGGCCATCGCCAGGTCGTCGGCGCTGGTGCCGGTGTCGCGCCGGTAGTCACCGCTGCCGAAGGCCAGCCGGAACGCACCGCGGGCGGAGGCGATCCGCACCGCCTCCTCGATGCCCAGCGCGGACTCGACCAGCGCGAGCACCGGGGTGGACCCGCCGAGCCGGTCGAAGGTCTCCGTGACGTGCTCGGCGGCCTCGGTCTTGGCCAGCATCACCCCGGCCAGGCCGGGCAGGCCGGCCAGCTCGGCGACGTCGTCGGCCCAGAACGCGGTGGAGCGGTCGTTGATGCGGACCCACGCCTTCTTCTCCCCGGACAGCCACCGGGCGACGGAACTGCGCGCCTCGGGCTTGCGGGCCGGGTCGACGGCGTCCTCGATGTCCAGCACGACCTGGTCGGCCCGGGACTGGTGGGCCTCGTCGAACAGCTCGCTGCGCGCGCCGTTCACCAGCAGCCAGGAACGGGCGATACCGGGGTCCACGTCTCTGCCTCTGTGCACCCGGCCATTTTTCCAGCCCGACCGGGACGCGCGCCGTCGGGTGCCGTGGCTATCCCGAACGCGTCCAGCCGATCGCCGGGGCGACGTGCCGCACGATCGTCTGCAGCAGGTGGACGTTGTACTCGACGCCGAGCATGTTCGGCACGGTGAGCAGCAGGGTGTCGGCGTCGGCGACGGCGGCGTCCTTGGCCAGCTCCTCGGCCAGCCGGTCCGGCTCGCCCGCGTAGCTCTTGCCGAACCGCGACCGCGCGCCCTCCAGGTAGCCGACCTGGTCCTCGCCGGTCTCGCTGCCGAAGTACTGCCGGTCCAGGTCGCTGGTGATCGGCATCACGCTGCGGCTGACCGACACCCGCGGCTCGCGCTCCCACCCCGCGTCCGCCCACGCGGCCCGGTACCGGCTGATCTGCTCGGCCTGCAGCTCGTCGAACGGGACGCCGGTGTCCTCGGTCAGCAGCGTGGAGCTCATCAGGTTCATCCCCTGCTGCGCCGTCCACACCGCGGTCGCCCGGGTGCCCGATCCCCACCAGATCCGGTCGCGGAGGCCCGGTGACTGCGGCTGGATCGCCAGCCGGCCGGCCACCCCGCCCGACATCCGCGGATCGGTCCGGGCCACCGCGGCGCCGCTGATCGCGGCCAGGAAGGAGGCGGCGTGCTCGCGGGCCAGGTCGCCGTCCGTCCGGCCCTCGTCGGGCACGTATCCGAAGGTCTCCGAGCCGCGCAGCGCCGGCTCCGGTGAGCCCCGGCTGATGCCCAGCTGCAGCCGCCCACCGCTCAGCAGGTCGGTGGCCGCGGCTTCCTCGGCCATGTACAGCGGGTTCTCGTACCGCATGTCGATGACGCCGGTGCCGATCTCGATCCGCGACGTCCGCGCGGCCATCGCTGCCAGCAGCGGGAACGGCGACGCCAGCTGCCGGGCGAAGTGGTGGACCCGGACGTAGGCGCCGTCCACACCGAGCTCCTCGGCCGCCACCGCCAGCTCGACGCTCTGCACCAGGGCGTCGCGGGCGGTGCGCACCTGCGAGCCGGGGATCGGCTGCCAGTGCCCGAAGGACAGGAACCCGATCCGCTTGCGCACGCCCGACCCGACCTCGCTCATGCCCGGCTCAGCGCCGGCCGCCGGCCGGCTGTTCCCGCGGGGCGGACGGCACAGCCGGGATGAGGACGGCGCCCGTAGCGGTTGTGCGCTGCGACACGTCCGGACGACGAGGGGAGAACCACCGTGCGCGCAACCATCGACGGCACCGTGCTGGCCGAGGCGGCCGAGGAGGACCTGGTGCGGATCGAGGGCAACTGGTACTTCCCGCCGTCCGCGGTGGCCCCGGGTGCGCTGGTCGAGAGCCCCACCCCCTACACCTGCCCGTGGAAGGGCGCGTGCCAGTACTTCGACGTCCTCACCCCGCAGGGCACCCGCAAGGACGGCGCCTGGAGCTACCCGGAGCTGTACCCCTCGGCGGTGGAACGCGTGGGCCGGGACTTCGCCGGCTACGTGGCCTTCTCCCCCGACATCACCGTCGGGGACTGAGCGGAGCGAGCCGCCGGGTTCCCCGGGACCGTTTGTCCGGCTAAACTCAGTCGCGGGTTGAAGTGCCAGCCCATGCGCAGTTCGACGGCCGTCCGGAAGCTCCGGCCGAGCCGTCAGCCATGGAGGCCGCCGTGCTCGGCACCGCCTATCCCCCCTGCTCACCGGACGACTGCATCCTGCGGGTCGACCTCGTCGCCGGATCGATCACCGTCATCGGAGAGTTCGACCGCGGCCGGTGCCACCTGATCACCGACGCCACCACCGCGCTGAGCGCGACGCTGCACCGATCGTGGGTGCTGGACGCCACGGGCATCACGTTCTGCGACGCGGGCGGGCTGCGGGCGATCGCAGCGGCGGCGGGTACCGCCCGACGCCGGGGTGGGAACCTGACGATCGTCGGCGCCGGCCGCGCACTGCGCCGACTGCTGACCCTGGTCGGCATGGACGACCTGCTCGCCGACGGCACGGCCCCCGACGAGCCGGTGCAGCGGAGTGCCGACGCGCCGGCCGGCCGCGGAACCGCGGTGCGCGACGACCGGCGGGACGACGACCGGGCCGAGGTCGGCGACGTCCAGCCGGCCGCGGGCAACTGCGTGCTCGCCTTTCCCCTGCCGCGCGAGGCCGCCGGGTTCCGCGCCGAGGATTCCCGCCCGTCGTTCCGGCCCGGCGCCGGATCGCCTCCCGGGCGGGCCGCCGGTCACTGATCCGCTCCCCGGCCGAAGGGTGCCCGCGACACGCCGGAGCCCGGCCGGCCCGGCGGCGGCCCCTGCAGGGACCACCACCGGGCCGGTCGGGCTCCGGCCCTCGTGCGCGATCAGCTCGCGGAACCGCCCGCGTGCCGCGGACCGTTCCGCTCAGCGGCGCCGAGGGCTCACTTGGTCTCGACGGTGATGGTCGCGATGCCGACGACGAGGCCGCCGGACAGCGCGTCGGTGGCAAAGGTCTTGTTCAGCAGCGCAGCAGCCTCCGGCGAGAGGTTGACGCTGGTTCCGGTGAGCTCCACCGAACCGTCGGCGTTCATCGTCGGCGCCTTCAGGTTCTTGCCGTTCAGGTCGAACAGCGGCGCGCTGCTGGCCGCCGGCTGGCCGTTGACAGCGACGTTGCCGAACAGCCGGGCAGGCTTGCCCGGGTCGACGGCGAAGTCGGTCAGCTGAACCGTCGTGCCCCCCGCGGTGAGGCTCAGGCCGCTGCCCTCGTGGAACAGGATGCCCTGCACCCAGGGGCGGTAGCCGGACGTCTTGTCGTACAGGGTCACGGTGCCGCCGCTGATCGGAAAGGCGACGGTGCCGTCGGTCAGGGTGGCCCCACCGGTGACTCCGGGCGTGAGGCCCAGGGTGCCGAGCGCAGCGACGAAGTCCGCGTCGAGGGCGACCTCCGTCATCCCGCCGGGGACGGCGGGCACGGTGGCGACCGCCGTGGCCGCCTCGGTCTCCAGGTTCGCGCTGACCGAGGAGCTGCCCGAGGCGGCCGCGCCCTCGTCGGCGGCACCGCAGGCGCCGAGGCCGAGAGTGGCGGTCAGCGCCAGGGCGAGGGCGAGCGAGGTCTTGGTGGCGGTCTTCGTGAGCTGCACGGTGAACTCCCAGGCTTGGATAGGTTGCGAACAACACGTCTTCGTCCCCGACGGCCTTCCTGGATGATCACGATGTGGTAACGGCCGGGGTCATGCTCGGGCGCGACACAGAGTGACGGCACGAACACATCGCATCAGGTCGAGTTCCGTCATTACGGAGCGTCTATGGGTCAGGCTGTGTCCGTGACGCTCTCCGCATCCCAGACACCGCCGGACGCCTCCGGGCCGCTCCGCGGTGCCGCCGGGAGGCGCCTGCGCGCGGCCGACCTCCTGCTGGCCGACCGGGGGCAGCTCCTGCGCGCCCTGTTCCTGTCCGCCCCCATCGCCACGGCCGCGGTCGGCGTGGACGGCCGGATGCTCGTGGTCAACCCCGCGTTCTGCACGCTGACCGGCCGCCGTTCCGACGACCTCATCGGCCGCCACCTGGACCTGCTCAGCCACCCGGACGACGTTCCGGTCGAGGACCTGGCCGTCGAGCACACCCCGGGCCGCCCGCTCATCGACCCCCAGCTGGAGGTGGTCGGGGAACGCCGCCTGCAACGCGCGGACGGTGAGACGGTCTGGGTCAGCCAGAGCCGGGAGGTCGTGCACCGGACGACGGGCGAACCGCAGTTCGTGCTGCTGACCCTGGTCGACGTCACCGACGCCCGCCGCGCCGAGGACGACCTGGTCCGCCGCGCCTACATCGACCCGCTCACCGGCCTGCCGAACCGCCGCGCGCTCACCGAGCGCCTGCAGCACGCGCTGGCCGTCAGCCGGCGCCGGGGCACCACCGTCGGCGTCCTGCACCTGGACCTGGACCGGTTCACCGCGGTGAACGACTCCCTGGGGGTCGAGGGCGGCGACCAACTGCTCTGCCAGGTCGCCGACCGGCTGCGGTGGAGCACCCGGGTGGAGGACATGGCCGTGCGCTTCGGCGCCGACGAGTTCCTGGTGCTGGCCGAGGAGGTCGACGACGTCGACGCGCTGCGCACGCTGGCCGACCGGCTGCTCGGCGTCCTGGACGAGCCGTTCCAGGTGCACGACCGGGAGATCACCCTGTCGGCCAGCGTCGGGGTGACCCTGGGTGCCGACATGGCCCCAGAGGCGCTGCTCCGGCAGGCGCACAGCGCGCTGGCCCGGGCCAAGGCCAGCGGCGGCCGCGGCCGCATCGAGGTGCACGACGGGGCACTCAGCGACGGCGACGTCGACCAGCTGCAGCTGGAGACCGACCTTCGGCGGGCACTGGAGGCCGACGAGCTGCGGCTGTTCTACCAGCCGATCGTCGCCCTCTCCGACGAGCGGCTGCTCGGCTACGAGGCGCTGATCCGCTGGCAGCACCCCACCCGCGGGCTGCTGCCGCCCGGCGCCTTCCTGTCCGCCGCCGAGGACAACCGGCTGACGTCGCGGCTCGGCGAGTGGGTGCTGTACCGGGCCTGCCTGGACGCCGCGACCTGGGACGGCGACCTGCGCGTGCACGTCAACATCTCCGCGCGGCACCTGGCCGAGCCGGGCTTCAGCGACCTGGTCAGCGACGCGCTGACCGAGTCCGGCCTGGCGCCGGGCCGGCTGGAGCTAGAGATCACCGAGTCGACCGCACTGTTCGCCGCCGAGGCGACCCTGCGGTCGGTCTCCGAGGTCACCGAGCGCGGGGTCACCCTGGCCCTCGACGACTTCGGCACCGGGTACTCCGCGATCAGCGCCCTGCACCGGCTGCCGATCCACACGCTGAAGATCGACCGCTCCTTCGTCGCCGACGTGGTCGACGAGCCGGCCACCGCCGCGCTCGTCCAGGGACTGCTGCAACTCGGTGCCGGCATGGGCCTGCAGGTCATCGCCGAAGGCATCGAGGACGGCGAGCAGGCCCGCTGGCTGCGCGAGCACGGCTGCGCGATGGCGCAGGGCTACGCCTTCGGCCGGCCGGCGCCACTGCCGCCCCGACCGCGCCCGGAGCCCGGGCCGGAACCCCGCCCGGAGCCCCGCCCGGCGCCCGGGCCGGCACCGGCCGAGGACGCCGTCCCGGTGCGGCCGCCGTCGGGCACATCCGGCCCCGAGCTGTCGCACGCGGAGCCGTTCGGCCCGCCCGCGGACGGAACCGACCACTCCCGCCCCGAGCCCGCAGGCGGCCGGGCCGGCACCGGGGCCTCGGACTACGGGCGCTCGGACGACGGGCCCTCGGACGACGGGCCCTCGGACTCCGGGCCCCCGAACTCCGGGCTCTCGGGGACCGGCAGAGGGCCGCGGAGCGGGGACCCCTCCACCGGGCGGCCGTGGGGTGCGGCGGCCCGGGCAGCCGGCTGGCGACCCGGCACCTTCCCAGGCCAGGCCTTCCGGCCAGAGCCGGACGAGCGCCCCGGAACCGACGCGCCGGACTGATCGACGCGCCGGACCGATCGGCGACCGGGTGCGCGGTGCGGCCGGTTACCGACGGGCGGTCGCGCTCCGGCACCGGGCTCGCGCCGCGGGCGGTCAGCCGGCCGCGGTGAGCGAGTCGGCCGAGACCGTCTCCAGGACCCGGGCGCTCGGGCGCCCGACCGTCCCCGGAGGACCGCCCGGACAGCCGGCGGCCGATCCACGGCAGCACGAAGCCGCGCACCCACGCCAGCTCCTGCGCGAGGACCTCGCGGGTAGGCCGCGCCGGCGCCGGGTCCAGCGGGCGGCGCCAGTCGGTGTCGTCGCGCCGGCCACGGGCACGCGCAGGGCGGCCGCCGCGGCCAGCGTGGTGCGGCGGTGACCCTCGGCGGTCAGGTGGATGCGGTCACCGGCGTCCCAGAGCCGGGCGTCCTGGAGCCAGGCCGAGCTTCACTGGTCGAGCACCACGGCGCCTTGCCGGGCCACCCCGGGGGTGAGGCCCCCCACAAAGTAGGGCTCTGCATACACCGGTGTGCAGAGCTCTAATCCTGGGCCCGCATGCATAGGGCCCTGCATACACCGGTGTGCAGAGCTCTAATCCAGCTCTAATCCTGGGCCCGCATGCATAGGGCTCTGCATACACCGGTGTGCAGAGCCCTACTTCCGACAGACCACCCGCCGGGTGGCCGGACACGCAGGTCGCAGGTGGTGGCGGTTGCGGGCGCTCCCGCGGTACCCGCCAGTCGCCACGGATGGGGGAATCACCGCAGCAGCGATGAGCGGAATCAGCCCAGTGACGCCAGCCGGCGCTCCAGGAACGCCCGCTGCGCCGAGTTGCCGGTGAGCGCGATGGCCGCGGCGTAGGCCGCCGCCGCTTCTTCCCGGCGGTCCAGCCGGCGCAGCAGGTCGGCCCGGACGGCGTGGAAGACGTCGTAGCGCTGCAAGTCGAGCTGCTCGATCAGCGCCAGCCCGGCGGCCGGGCCGTCGACCTCGGCCACCGCGACCGCACGGTGCAGCGCGACGACCGGGGTCGGGGTGATCGTCAGCAGGTCGTCGTACAACCGGCGGATCTGCACCCAGTCGGTCAGCGCGGCGACCGGGGCGTCGGTGTGCACCGCGTTGATCGCGGCCTGCAGCTGGTACGGCCCGGGCCGGTTGCGGTGCAGGCACTGCCGGACGAGCGTGTGACCCTCGACGACCAGCGCGCGGTCCCACCGGGAGCGGTCCTGGTCGGCCAGCAGCACCAGCTCGCCGTCCGCGGTGCTGCGCGCCGCCCGCCGGGCGTGCACCAGCAGCATCAGCGCCAGCAGGCCGGTGACCTCCGGGTCGTCGGGCAGCAGCTCGACCAGCAGCCGGCCGAGCCGGATCGCCTCCGCGCAGAGGTCCTCGCGGACCAGCCGGTCGCCGGTGCTGGCGGTGTGGCCCTCGGTGAAGATCAGGTAGACCACGGCGAGCACCGCGCGCCGCCGGGCGGGCAGGTCGGCCGCGGCCGGCACCCGGTACGGGATCCGGGCGTCGCGGATCTTCCCCTTGGCCCGCACCAACCGCTGCGCCATGGTGGCCTCGGGCACGAGGAACGCGCGGGCGATCTCGGCGGTGCTCAGCCCGCCGAGCAGCCGCAGCGTCAGCACGACCTGCGCGGCCGGGGCGAGTGCGGGGTGGCAGCAGGTGAACAGCAGCCGCAGGCGGTCGTCGCGCACGGCGCCCTCCTCGACGGGGTCGTCGCGAGCCAGCAGGAGCTGGGCCTGGGCGTGCCGGTCCTCGCGGGACGCCTCACGGCGCAGCCGGTCGATCGCCCGGTGGCGGGCGGTGGTGATGATCCAGCCGGCCGGGCTCGGCGGGACGCCCCGTTCGGGCCAGGTGGCGACCGCGGCGGTGAAGGCGTCCGCGACCGCCTCCTCGGCGAGGTCGATGTCGCCGAGGAGGCGGACCAGGACGGCGACCGCCCGGCCGTACTGCTCGCGGAACACCTGCTCGACGGGTGACCCGGTCATCCTGCGAACGGCCGGACCTCGATCGGCAGCCCGATGGCCGCGACGTACTCCCGACCCCAGCGGAGCGCCTCGTCCAGATCCGCGACATCGACGATCGAGAAGCCGCCGAGGTACTCCTTGCCCTCGGCGAAGGGGCCGTCGACCACCAGGACGTCGTCGTCCTGCGGCCGGAGCACGGTGGCCGACGACGGCGCGGCGAGCCCACCGGCGAACACCCAGGCACCGGCCGCCCGGACGCGGTCCTGCACCGCCTCCACCCGGGCCATGATGGCGGCGAGCTCGTCGGAGGGAGGCTGCGTGCCCTCCGCCGGGGTGACGACGCTGAGCAGGTACTGGGTCATCGAAAGGACCTCCTGGGCATGTCGGCCGGCGCGCTGCCGGCTCATCCTCTGTACGAACGGCGTCCCGGCAGATCGACAGGTCAGCCCCGGAACGTCTCCAGCAGGCGCAGCCAGACCTCGCTGATCGTCGGGTAGGAGGGCACGGCGTGCCACAGCCGGCCGATCGGCACCTGACCGACGACCGCGATCGTCGCCGAGTGCAGCAGCTCGGCGACGCCGGTGCCGACGAAGGTGACGCCGAGCAGCACCTCCCGCTCGGGATCCACCACGGCGATCGCCGTTCCGGTGTAGCCGTCGGCGAACACCCCAGCGCCGGCCACCGCGCCGATGTCGAACTGGACGACCCGGTGCGGCAACCCGGCGTCGGCGGCCTGCGCGGCGGTCAGCCCGACCGATCCCACCTGCGGATCGGTGAACACCACGCTGGGGGTGGCGCGCCGGTCGGCGGTGGCCACGTACGGCGACCAGTCCGACAGGTCCGGCTGCTCGCCGCGAGCCCGGGCGACGATGGCGTTGCCGGCCTGCCGGGCCTGGTACTTGCCCATGTGGGTCAGCTGCCTGCGGCCGTTGACGTCGCCGACCGCGTACAGCCACGGGAGGCCGGGGACCTGCAGCGACTCGTCGACGTCCAGGTACTTCCCGGGCTCGCGGCCGACCGTGTCCAGCCCGATGTCCTCGGTGCGGGCGGCCCGGCCGGTGGCGATCAGCACCTCGTCGCCCCGCACGTCGCCGCCGGCGGTGCCGACGACCACCTCGGTGCCGTCCCGCCGGGCGGACCGGACGGCGGCGCCCAGCCGGACGTCGACGCCCAGGTCGCGGAGCGAGCGCAGCACCGCCTCGCCGGCGGCGGGCTCCAGGCCGGGCAGCAGCCGGTCGCCCCGCTGCAGCAGGGTGACCGCGGTGCCCAGCTGCTGCCACGCGGTCGCCATCTCGCAGCCGACGTAACCGCCACCGATCACCACCAGCCGGCCGGGCGCGGCCTGCGCGCTGGTGGCCTCCCGCGGCGTCCACGGCCGGACGTCGGCCAGCCCCTCGACCGCCGGGACGGCGGCCCTGGAGCCGGTGCACACCGCCACCGCGTGCCGGGCGGTGAGCGTCAGGTCCGTGCCGTCGAGCCGGGTGACCACGACCCGCTTCTCGCCGGCGAGACGGCCGGTGCCGCGGACCAGGTCGATGCCGGCGCCGGTGGCCCACTCGACCTGACCGGAGTCGTTCCAGTCGGAGGTGAACGAGTTGCGCCGGGCCAGGGTCGCCGCGACGTCCTGCTCGCCGGTCACCGCGGCGGCCGCGCCCTGCACGGCGCGCGCGGCACCCAGCGCCTCACTGCCGCGCAGCAACGTCTTGCTGGGCATGCACGCCCAGTAGGAGCACTCGCCGCCGACGAGCTCCGCTTCCACCAGGACGGCGGTCAGCCCGCCCCGGACCGCGATGTCGGCGACGTTCTCACCGGTCGAGCCTGCGCCGAGGACGAGCACGTCGTAGGTCTGGTCGGCAGTCGTCACCCGGTCATCCTGGCCGCTGTGATCGACTGACGGCATGCCGGTCGACGCCGCGGAGCACGCCGCCGCCCTGCGCCAGTACGCCGCCGGAGTGGCGCTGATGACCGTGCGCGACGACATCGACGACGTCGGGACCACGGTCACCTCGGTGATGAGCGTGTCGGCGGACCCGCCGCTGGTCGCGGTGGGACTGGCCGCCGACGGCTATCCCCGCGAGGTGCTGGAGACGGTGGGGTGCTGCGCGCTCAACGTGCTCGCCGCCGGTCACGCCATCCTGGCCAGCCGGTTCGCCTCCGCCGGCCGGCCGAGCGCCCGGCACCTGCTGGAGGGGGTGCCCTGGCACCGGGCCGAGCACAGCGGCGCCATCGTGCTGGACGGCGCGCTGGCGGTACTGGACTGCCGGCTGGACTCCGTGGTGCCGGCCGGGGACCACGTGCTGGGCCTGCTGGTCGTGGAGGCCGTTCCGGTGCTGACCGACGGCGACCCGCTGGTCCGGCTGCGCGGCCGCTGGACCGACAGCACCGGGCACGTGCTGCGGCGGCCTCCGGGGGGCTGAGGACCCCATCCGGAGGATCACCCTGAGCGTGCCAAGGGTGCGCCGGGCGAGTCCTTGTCACATCCGCGGCGTCGGCGGTGCTGACAAGGTGTGGACCCCAGACGGCGTGCCCCGGCCGCAGCCCTGTCGACCGCCGCGGTGCTGCCCGCGGCGTGGGGCGACGCGCCGCGGCGGATCGAGCGGAAGGATCGGGCCGTGGCGAGTCGGCCGACGCACGGAGCCGTGCGGGCCGACCTCGAGCTGGTCTTCCGCGCCGACTACCCGCGCGTCGTGTCCGTCGCCGCCCGCGTGCTCGGGTCCCGGGACGACGCCGAGGACGTCGCCCAGGAGGTGTTCCTGGCCTTCGGCCGCAGCTCCGTCCCGACCGAGGCAGCACCCGGCTGGCTGTCCGTCGCCGCCGTGCACACGGCGCTGAACCTGCTGCGGTCCGGGCGGCGGCGCGCCTCCCGCGAGGAGGTCACCGCGGGCGGGGACGGCGTCGCCCCGGACGTGGCCGACGCCGTCGTCGTCCTCGAGGAGCGCAGCCGGGTGCGCGCGGCGCTCGCCCGGCTGCCGCACAAGCAGGCGGCCGCCCTCGTCCTGCGGCACAGCGGCATGAGCTACGCCGAGGTCGCCGCGGCTCTCGAACTCTCCCCTGGCAGCGTCGGCACCACCGTCCGGCGCGCCGAGTCCGCCCTGCGCAAGGAGTTGAACCCGCATGCGTCATCCGACTGACGGCACCCTCCGCCGGCTGCTCGACGAGCCGGCCGGTGTCCCCGATGCCGACCGCGCCCACGTCGCCGGCTGCCCCCGGTGCCTGGACGACCTGGAGCGCGTCCGCGCCGACGCCCGGCTCACCGGCGCCGCCCTGCAGCCCGTAGCGGCGGCCGACGTCGACGTCGACGCCGGCTGGGCGCGCCTGTCGGCAGCCATGCCTCCGCCCGCGCGGCTGGTGCGGGAGGTGCGGTCCTCGCGCTGGCGGACCGCGCTGCGCAAGCCGGTGGTGGCCGCGCTCAGCGCCGTCCTGCTGGTCGGCGGGGCCGGCGTCGCGGCCGCCAACGACTGGCTGCCGATCTTCCGCACCCAGCGCGTCGACCCGGTCGAGATCACCTCCACCGAGCTCGTCCAGGTGCCCGACCTCTCCGCCTACGGCGATCTCCAGGTCACCCAGGAGCCCGACACGCAGCAGGTCGCCGATGCCGGGACCGCGCGCAAGCGGACCGGTCTCGCCGTGCCCAAGGTCGCCGAGCTGCCCGAGGGCGTGACCGGGGAACCGGCCTACCAGGTGGCCGACGTCGTCGGCGCGACGTTCACCTTCTCGGCCGCGAAGGCCGCCCAGGCTGCGGCCGCCGAGGGCGAGGTACTGCCCCCGCCGCCCCCCGGGCTGGACGGCAGCGCGCTGCGGCTCGAGGCCGGTCCGGGCGTCGCGGCGGTCTGGTCACAGCCCACCGGTGTGCCGACCCTGATCGCGGCCCGCGTGGTCGCGCCCAAGGTCTACTCCTCCGGCGTGCCGTTCGAGACGGTCCGGGACTACCTGCTGTCCCTCCCGGGCCTCCCCGCCGGGCTCGCCGACCAGTTGCGCGACCTGTCCGCCGACGCCGCGACGCTGCCGCTGCCGGTTCCGGCGGAGCTGGTGACCAGCTCCACGGCCGACGTGCACGGCGTACCGGCCACGGTGCTCACCTCGCGGGACGGGCTGTTCGCCGGCGTGGTCTGGGTCTCCGACGGCGTGATGACCGGCGTCGCCGGGTCGCTGAGCGCCGACGAGCTCCTGTCGGTCGCCCGTGACCTCGGCTGACGCCGCTACCGTCGGCGGGATGACGTCGCCGGCCGCTCCCCCGGATTCTGCGGCCGGCGAGCTCGCCGGTCTGCCGCCGTCCCCGGCGGTCTGGTGCTCCGGGCTGCGCAAGCGGTACGGGCGCCAGACGGCCGTCGACGACGTCTCCTTCGCCGTGGCCCGCGGCGAGGTGCTCGGCCTGCTCGGGCCCAACGGCGCCGGGAAGACCAGCGTCATCAAGATGCTGCTGGGTCTCGTGCGGCCCGACGCCGGTGAGGTGCTGCTGCTCGGTCGGCGGTCCTCCGATCCGCGGTCGCGGCGCGCCGTCGGGTACCTGCCCGAATTGTTCCGCTACCAGCCCTGGCTGAGCGCAGCCGAGGTGCTGGACGCGCACGTCCGGCTCGCCCGGATCCCGGTCGATGCGGCCGAGCGGCGGGACTGCCTGGCGCTAGTCGGCCTCGCGGATCGGGCCGGCGACCGGGTCGGCGGGTTCTCCAAGGGCATGCAGCAGCGGCTCGGGCTCGCCGTCGCACTGGTCGCCCGGCCGGAACTCGTCGTCCTCGACGAGCCGACCAGCGCCCTGGACCCGATCGGCCGGGTCGACGTCCGCGACCTGGTGCTCTCCCTGAAGTCGCGCGGCGTCGCCGTGCTGCTCAACTCCCACCTGATCGGCGAGGTCGAGCGGGTCTGCGACCGGGTGGTGATCCTGGACAAGGGCCGGGTGGCTGCGTCGGGCACGCTGGCCGAGCTGCTCGGGCAGCGTGAGGTCCGGCTCCGGCTCGGGGCGGCCGACGGCCGTGCGGAGCACCGGCTGCGCACCGCCGGCGCGCTGACGCGCAGCGGCGACTGGTTCACCGTCGCCCTGCCGGCGGACGACGACGGCGTCACCGTGCCCGACCTGGTGCGCGACCTGGTCGACCTCGGCGTCCGGGTGCACGCCGTCGAGCCGGTGCGGATCAGCCTGGAGGAGCGCCTGCTCGGCATCCTGCGTCACGAGGGACCCGGCACCGAGGAGCCGCGGCGATGACCGCGCTGACCGTTGCCGGACTGACGCTGCGCGAGGCCGCCCGGCGGCGGGTGGTCTGGGCGCTGCTGGTGCTGACGGTGGTGCTGCTCGCGCTCAGCGCCTGGGGTTTCTCCAAGCTGGTCGGCCTGGACACCGACGTGGGCACGATGACCAGCGGCGAGGCCCGGCTGGTGGCCTCGCTGCTGCTCAACCTGATCATGTTCGGGATGAGCCTCATCGCGGCGATCGGCACGGCGTTCCTCGCCGGGCCCACGCTGGCCGGTGAGGTCGAGTCGGGGCAGGCGCTGGCGCTCCTGGCCCGCCCGGTCCGCCGCTCGGCCGTGCTGCTCGGCAAGTGGCTCGGCCTGATCGCCTTCGGCTGCGGGTACGTGGTGCTGGCCGGCCTCGCCCAGATCCTCGTCGTCCGGGCGGCTGTCGGCTACTGGCCGCCGGCGCCGGCCACCGGGCTGGCGCTGCTCGCGGCCGAGACCGTCGTGCTGCTGACGCTGGCCCTGCTGCTGTCCAGCGTCGTGTCGACGATGGCGTCGGGCATCGTCGCGGTCGGGCTCTTCGGCGCGACCTGGGTGGCCGGCGTGGTCGGCGGGATCGGCGGGGCCCTGGGCAACGAGGGCGTCGAGCGCGTGGGCACCGTGTCGCGGATCCTGCTGCCCACCGACGGCCTGTGGCACGGCGCGATGAACGCCTTCCAGGACCCGGTCGCGCTCGTCCAGATGGGCCCGGGCGAGGGCGGTTTCCCCTTCCTGAGCGAGGCTCCGCTGTCGCCGGTCTACCTGGTGTGGGCGGCGGTGTGGGTGGCCGTCGTCTGGGGGCTGACGGCGCTGTCCTTCCAACGCCGCGACATCTAGCGCCCGGGGGGCCAAAGTCGCGACTTTGGCCCCCCGGGTGACCGCGGACGGCACCTCGCCGGACTAGCGTCCAGCCTGCGATGACTGGTTCCCTGCCCACCCCGTCGGACTCCGCGATGCGCCGGGCGCTCACCCGCGCCGAGCGCGGAGTGACGCTGGACGCCACCGAGTCGGAGACCCTGCTGCACGCCCGCGGGCTGGGCGACGGCGACCCGCTGGACCGGCTGCTGACCGCCGCCGCCCGGGTCCGGGACGCCGGGCTGGCCTCGGCCGGGCGGCCCGGGGTGGTCACCTACAGCCGCAAGGTGTTCATCCCGCTCACCCACCTGTGCCGCGATCGGTGTCACTACTGCACGTTCGTGACGACGCCGGGCCGGCTGCGGGCGGACGGCCGAGCGCCGTTCCTGTCGCCGGACGAGGTGCTGGACGTCGCCCGGGCCGGCGCCGCGCTGGGCTGCAAGGAGGCGCTGTTCACCCTCGGCGACCGGCCCGAGGACCACTGGCCGGTCGCCGCCCGGTGGCTGGCGGAGCACGGCGGCGACGCCACTCTGGGCTACCTGCGGGCGATGGCCATCCGGGTGCTGGAGGAGACCGGCCTGCTGCCGCACCTCAACCCGGGCGTGCTGAGCTGGACCGACCTGCAGCGGCTCAAGCCGGTCGCGCCCTCGATGGGCATGATGCTGGAGACCACCGCGACCCGGCTGTGGTCGGAGCCCGGCGCCCCGCACTACGGCTCGCCCGACAAGGAGCCCGCGGTCCGGCTGCGCGTCCTGGAGGACGCCGGCCGGTCCAACGTGCCGTTCAC
>JAICZD010000057.1 GCA_025933855.1 Modestobacter sp.
CGCATCGAGCTGCTGCGCGAGCTGCGGCTCGGCGAGTACGACGTGCTTGTCGGCATCAACCTGCTCCGCGAGGGACTCGACCTGCCCGAGGTCTCCCTGGTGGCGATACTCGACGCGGACAAGGAGGGCTTCCTCCGCTCGCCCACCAGCCTCATCCAAACCATTGGCCGCGCCGCCCGCAACATCAACGGCGAGGTCCACATGTACGCGGACAAGATCACCAACGCGATGCAGCACGCGATCGACGAGACGAACCGCCGCCGCGAGAAGCAGGTCGCCTACAACACCGCCAACGGCATCGACCCGCAGCCGCTGCGCAAGAAGATCGTCGACATCCTCGACGGCATCTACAAGGCCGCCGAGGACGCCGAGATGTCCACCGAGCTGCTCGGCGGATCCGGCCGGCAGCAGTCCCGCGGCAAGTCCCCGGTGCCCGGCCTGTCGTCCAAGAGCAGGGCCGGATCGGTCAAGGGCAAGGCCGGCTCGATCGACGTCCAGGGGCTGCCCCGCAGCGAGCTCGCCGACATGATCGCCACCATGAACGAGCAGATGCTGGCGGCCGCGCGCGAGCTGCAGTTCGAGGTCGCCGCCCGGCTGCGCGACGAGCTGAACGAGCTGAAGAAGGAGCTGCGGCAACTCGACGCCGCGCACGCGTAAGGACCCCGCTTCCCCCCACGCCTCGCACGCTCGGCGCGGGACCCTGAAGCGGGGCCTTTCAGTCCGTCACCAGGAGCCGCGCATGAGACGCGAGGAGCTGGTGGCGTACTGCCTGGCCAAGGCGGGGGCTGAGGAGACCTATCCCTGGGGCGAGGGGGAGCTGGTCGCCAAGGTCGGGGGCAAGGCCTTCGCGTTCCTCGGCCTGGACGGCGGCACGGTGGGCGTGAAGTGCGGCCGTACCGCCGCCGAGGCCGCCGAGTGGCGGGACCGGTACCCCGGCGCCATCACGGTCAGCGCCTACATCGGCCGGTACGGCTGGAACTCCGTCGACTGGACCGGTCCGGTGCCCGACGACGAGGTTCGTGAACTCGTCGACGCCTCCTACGACGCCGCGGTGGCCGCCCTGCCGAGGAGCCGGCGCCCCGTTCCGGACTGACCACCGCCGGGGTCGGCGTGGGGGCCGGGAACACCCGGCCACCGTCGGGCGTTCCCCAAGGACGAACCGGTCGTGCACGGCGATGACGCCTGCTGCGGTCCCGGTTCGACGTGGAGGGGAGTATCCCCGCACGGCAACGCCGTCACCACGAGGTCCGATGACCTCCGGCGCTGCCGGCCGGCCGGATCGACGGCCGGTGGGAGAGACCTCCGGTACTGACGCATCCGCCAGTCAACCGGAGGAACACCGTATGGACGTCCCGTCCTGGATCTGGGCCATCACCGTGGCCGCCATCGTCGGCATGCTCGTCCTCGACTTCGTCGGGCACGTGCGCACCCCGCACGCCCCGTCCTTGCGCGAGGCCGCCACCTGGTCGGCGGTCTACATCGGCATCGCCGTCGTGTTCGGCCTGCTGGTGCTGTGGTTCGGCGGCGCCACCGCGGGCGGCGAGTACTTCGCCGGCTACATCACCGAGAAGAGCCTCTCGGTGGACAACCTCTTCGTGTTCGTGCTGATCATGGCCAGCTTCGGTGTGCCCAGGGTGGCCCAGCAGAAGGTGTTGCTCTTCGGCATCACCTTCGCCCTCGTGCTGCGCACCGTCTTCATCCTCATCGGCGCCGCGGCCATCGAGAACTTCAGCTGGGTCTTCTACCTCTTCGGCGCCATCCTGATCTACACGGCCTGGGTGCAGGCCCGCAGCGGCGGCCACAGCGGTGCCGAGGAGTACCAGGAGAACGCCGTCCTGAGGCTGGTGCGCAAGGTCGTCCCGACCACCGAGGACCACCACGGCGACCGGATGACGGTGCGGCTGCAGGGCAGGCGGTACATCACCCCGCTGGCCATCGCGCTGATCGCCATCGGCAGCGCCGACGTGATCTTCGCCGTCGACTCGATCCCGGCGATCTTCGGGCTCACCCAGGACACCTACCTGGTCTTCGCCGCCAACGCGTTCTCCCTGCTCGGCCTCCGGCAGCTGTTCTTCCTCATCGACGGGCTGCTCGACCGGCTGGTGTTCCTGGCCTACGGCCTCGCCGTCATCCTCGCCTTCATCGGCGCCAAGCTGGTGATCCACGCGCTGCACACCAACGAGCTGTCCTGGGTGAACGGCGGCGAGCACATCACGGTCATCCCGGAGATCCCGACCTGGCTGTCGCTGGCGGTCATCCTGGTCACCCTGCTGGTGACCACCGTCGCCAGCCTGCGCAGGGACCGCCGGGACCGGGCCCGGGCGTCCTGAGCTGCGTGGAGCCTGCGAGGCGCGGGGGGCGGAGGGGTCCTTCTTCAGTCGGCCCGGCGCAGGTCCAGCCGGTTCTTGGCCAAGCTCGCCGCCGTGGTGACGACCAGCGTGATCAGGATGAACGCCAGTGATGCGGCGATCCCGATCTCCGGCAGGTGGACGGGCCCGATGGCATCGACGTGCGACCCGTGCAGCGCCTCGATGAGCAGCTTGAAGCCGATGAAGGCCAGGATCACCGCGAGGCCGATGTTCAGGTAGATGATCCGCTCCAGCAGGCCGCCGATGAGGAAGTACAGCTGCCGCAGGCCCATCAGGGCGAACGCGTTGGCGGTGAGGATGATGTACGGATCGGTGGTCAGGCCGAAGATCGCCGGGATCGAGTCGAGCGCGAAGACGACGTTGGCGATGCCGATCGCGGCGATGACGACCACCATCGGGGTGACCATCCGGCGCCCCGCCGTCCGGGTGGTCAGCGCGTTGCCCACGTAGTCGGGTGCGATCGGCAGCACCCGCCGCAGGCCGCGGACCACGGCGTTCTCCTGGTACTCCTCCTGCTCGTCGTCCTTCTCGATCGCCAGCTTGACGGCGGTGTAGATGAGGAAGGCGCCGAAGATGTAGAACACCCAGCTGGCCGCGGCGATGGCCGCGGCGCCCGCCGCGATGAACACCGCCCGCATCAGCATCGAGACCACGATGCCGATGTAGAGGACCTTGTCCTGCGCGATCGCCGGCACCCGGAAACGGGCCATGATGATCACGAAGACGAACAGGTTGTCCACGCTGAGGCTGTACTCGGTGATGTAGCCGGCGACGAACTCACCGCCCGGGGTGGCGCCGCGGAACACGAACAGCGCGACGGCGAACGCGGCCGCCAGCCCGACGTAGAAGAGCACCCAGAGGGTGGCCTGCCGGATGGACACCGCCGCCGACCGCCGGGCGATGACCGCCAGATCGAGGGCCACGATGACCAGGAAACCGATGACCGTGACGGTCCACACAGCCGGTGAGACAGCGCTGAACAAGGGGGCCTCCGAGGGGTCGACGACGAGACGCCGCGAAGGTCTCTTCCGTCCGGACTCGGGACCAGCAGCGCCGGGGTCGCTGCAGAGCGATCCGTGATGACGACGCGGCTGCGAAGGAATACTCCCCCTCGTTGCGTCGCGCACCCTATCTCATCCCGGCGCGGCGCACCCGTTGCGCCGGACGACCGGCTGTGCGAATCGGGTGCTGTGCCTGTACTGTGGGCACGCGGTCCCGGCCGGCGACACCTGCCGGCGGGACGTGCACGTGGAGGGGAGTATCCCCCGCGGCGGTGTCGTCATCACGAGGTCCCATGACCTCCGGCGCCGTCGGTCGCCGTCTTCCAGCCGGTGGCGGGAGAGACCTCCGGTACTGACGACTGCCAGTTCCCGGAGGTTGCCGCATGGCTGTTCCCGAGCGCGCCCACTTCTCCCTCGAGCCCGGCTGCCGCCTGCCCGCAGCTGGGGCCGGTCGCCGCGACGGGGGGCGCGCCCGATGAACCTGCCGGTCTGGTTCGAGGTCGCGACGTTCGTGGGACTCACGGTCCTGCTGCTCGCCGACCTCGCCCTCGTCGTCCGCCGTCCGCACGAGCCGTCGGCCAAGGAGGCGACCGCCTGGGTCGTCTTCTACGTGGCGCTGGCGCTGCTGTTCGGCGTCGTCCTGCTGGCGGTGTCCGGCGGTGAGTACGCGACCGAGTTCTACGCGGGCTGGCTGACCGAGTACTCGCTGTCGGTCGACAACCTGTTCGTCTTCGTGATCATCATGGCCCGCTTCCAGGTGCCGCGGAAGCTGCAGCAAGAGGCCCTGATGGTGGGCATCGTCATCGCCCTGGTGCTGCGCGGCATCTTCATCCTGCTCGGTGCCGCGGTGATCGAGCGGTTCACCTGGGTCTTCTACATCTTCGGCGTCTTCCTGGTCTACACCGCGATCAACCTGGTGCGGCACCGCGGCGAGGACGAGGACTACGAGGAGAACGCGTTCATCCGCCGGATGCGCAGGGTGCTGCCGATGACCCCGGAGTACCACGAGAGCAAGATCCGGGTCACCCTGGGCGGCAAGAAGCTGTGGACGCCGATGATCGTGGTGTTCCTGGCGCTGGGGACGACCGACCTGCTCTTCGCGCTGGACAGCATCCCGGCCATCTTCGGCCTGACCCGGGAGCCGTTCATCGTCTTCACCGCGAACATCTTCGCGCTGATGGGCCTGCGGCAGCTCTACTTCCTGCTGGGCGGGCTGCTCAAGCGCCTGGTGTACCTGTCCCTGGGCCTGGCGGTCATCCTGGCCTTCATCGGCGTCAAGCTGGTCCTCGAGGCCGTCCACGAGAACAGCCTGCCGTTCATCAACGGCGGCGAGCCGATCCACGCGGTCCCGTCCATCCCGATCTGGCTGTCGTTGTCGGTGATCCTCGGCGTCCTGGTCGTCGCCACCGTGGCCAGCCTGCTGAAGACCCGCGGCGAGACTGCTTCGGAGGCCGGGAACGAGGAGACGACTGCCGGCGCCGTGGCCGGGACGGACCCGCGGCCGGCGGCGGCCGTGCCCGCCGACCTGCCTGCCGACCTGGCGGCCGACCGGCGGGACTGACCTCCCGCCGCTCAGCGCGGCGGGATGGTGCCCGGCTCGACGACGGCGCCGGCGGCGGCGACCAGCTCGCCGTCCCGGTAGACCTCGCGGATCCGGCCGGACAACCCGGTCAGGTCCGCGGGGTCGCCGTCCAGCACGACCACGTCGGCCCGCTTGCCCGGCTCCAGGCTGCCGAGCTCGCCGTCCACACCGAACAGCTCGGCCGCCGACAGCGTGGTGGCATGCCAGGCCTGCTCCGGGGTCATGCCGCAGCCGGCCATCAGGCCCAGCTCGTCCAGGTTCTCCCCGTGCGGGCCCACCCCGCTGTCCGTGCCCATGGCCACCCGCACCCCGGCCGCCACGGCCCGGGTCACCGACTCGTCGTGGGCCGCCTGCACCGACCGGGCCTTCTCCACGACCGCCGCCGGCAACGAGGCACCGCCGGCCACGGCGGTCAGCACCGCGCGGGGTGCGGCCAGCGTCGGCACCAGCCAGGTGCCGTGCCGCAGCATCAGCTCGATCGCCTCGTCGTCGAGGAAGATGCCGTGCTCGATCGAGCGGATGCCGGCCCGGACGGCGGCCTTGATGCCCTCCGCGCCCTGCGCGTGCGCCATCACCGCGACCCCGGCGGCGGTGGCCTCCTCGACCAGCACGTCGAGCTCGGCCGGCCGGAAGTGCGGGTGCCGCGGGTCGTCCCGGGCCGAGAGGACGCCGCCGCTGGTGGCCACCTTGAGCACGTCCGCGCCGGCCCGCAGCAACTGCCGGACGGTGCGCCGCATCTCGTCGGTGCCATCCACGACGGTGCGCGGGCGCCCCGGGTGCGGGCCCATCAGCGGGATCTCCGCGCCGCAGACGTGCCAGCCGTCACCGTGCCCGCCCGTCTGGGACAGCATGCTGATCGCGATCTGCATCCGCGGGCCGGCGATCAGCCGGTCGCGCACCGCCTGGGCGACCCCCAGGTCGGCCCCGCCGGCGTCCCGCACCGAGGTGATGCCCAGCGCGAGGGTGCGGCGCAGGTTGTGCACCGCCTCGTAGAACCCGTAGCTGAACGGCGTCTGCAGCAGCCGCAGGGTGTCGACGCCGCTCATCATCACGTGCACGTGCGCATCGAAGAGCCCGGGCAGCAGCGTCGCGCCGGCGCAGTCCACCGCCTCGTCGCCGTCCAGGCCGGGGCCGACCTCGACGATCCGGCCGTCCTGCACGGCGATGTCGGCCGGCGCCGGGGGGCTGCCCGTGCCGTCGAGGACCTGGCCACCGGTGAACACGCGTCGCGTCATGCCCGCAGCCTCTCACCCCTTAGCGGGGCTCACCATCTCGGATCGTCGGGATCCTGGGCTAGCGTGCGCCCATGCGGCCGACCGACCTGTCCCTCCTGCGTGTTCCCGGTGTGCCGACGGTGTCCCCGGACGGCCGGACGGCCGTCGTCGCCGTCACCCGCCTGGACCTGGACACCGACGAGTACCGCAGCCAGTTGTGGACCGTGCCGACCGACGGCTCGGCCGCGGCCCGCCCGCTGACCCACGGGCACGCCGACTCCGCGCCCACCTTCTCCCCGGACGGCCGGTGGCTGGCCTACCTGTCCGCCGAGCCGAAGGGGCGCCCGCAGGTGCACGTGGTCGCCGCCGGCGGCGGGGAGTCCCGGCGGCTGACCGACCACCACCTCGGTGCCGGAGCCCCGGTGTGGTCGCCGGATGCCGCCCGGCTGGCCTACACCGCGCGGGTGCCCGAGCCGGGCCGCTACGGCACCGAGGAGGACGTTCCGCCCGCCGCCGAGCCGCCGCGGCTGATCACCACGCTCAAGTACCGGCAGGACGCGGTGGGCTTCACCACCGATCGGCGCAACCACGTCTTCGTCGTCGACCTGCCGGCCGAGACCGACGACGACACCGTCCCGCTGCCCGAGCCGGTGCAGGTGACCTCCGGCGACGTCGACGACTCCGACGTCGCCTGGAGCCCGGACGGTGCGGAGCTGGCGTTCGTGTCGGCCCGGCACGACCGCGCCGACACCGACCTCGTCGCCGACGTGTACCTGGTGCGCACCGACGGGTCGCAGCTGCGCCGGGTCACCGGCGGCCGGTCGGGCTGCGCCCGGCCGGCGTTCTCCCCGGACGGCCGCACGCTGTACCTGACCGCCCAGCCCGACCTGGGGGAGGACGGCCTCGACTTCGTCGGCCGGAACAGCACGCTGGCACAGGTGAGCGTGGACGGCGGCCACCCCGAGCCGCTGCTGGACCCGGAGACCACCGACCGCGGCGACGAGACCCCCACCACCGTCGTCGCCGACGGCGCGGTGTTCTTCGGCGTCCAGCGCCGAGGCGCGGTCGAGCTGCTGCGGGTACCGCTGGACGGCGGCGAGCCCGAGGCGCTGGTGGAGGGGCCGTTCACGGTGCGCGGCATCGCGGTCGGCGGCGGTGTGGTCGTCGCGACCGTCGCCCACGACCGCTCCGCCGGTGAGCTCATCGCCATCACCCCGGGCCGGCGCCGGCTCCTGACCGGGTTCGGTGCGCCGCTGCAGAGCACCGGCCGGCTGCACCGGATGCGCGAGCGGACGGCCACCGCGCCGGACGGCTACCCGGTGCACGGCTGGCTCACCACCCCGCCCGGGCCCGGTCCGCACCCGGTGCTGCTCACCGTGCACGGCGGCCCGTTCGCCCAGTACGGCTGGACGCTGTTCGACGAGACCCAGGCCTACGTCGAGGCCGGTTACGCGGTGCTGCAGTGCAATCCGCGCGGCTCGTCGGGCTACGGCCAGGCACACGGCCGGGTGATCAAGGAGCACATGGGTGAGCTCGACGCGGCCGACGTGCTCGCCTTCCTCGACGACGCGCTCACCGACCCCGCGCTGGACGCCACCCGGGTCGGCCTGATGGGCGGCTCCTACGGCGGGTACATGACCACCCTGCTGCTCGGCCGCACCGACCGGTTCACCGCCGGGATCAGCGAGCGGGCCTTCAACGACCCGGTGAGCTTCGTCGGCTCCTCCGACATCGGCTTCTTCTTCCCCGACCAGTACGTCGGCACCGACCCCGCGCGGATCGCGGCGCAGTCTGCGATGGCCTCCGCGCACCGGATCACCACCCCGACCATGGTGATCCACTCCGAGGAGGACTGGCGCTGCCCGTTGGAGCAGGGCACCCGGCTCTACGTCGAGCTCAAGCGCCGCGGGGTGGAGACCGAGCTGCTGCTCTTCCCCGGCGAGGGGCACGAGCTGTCCCGCTCCGGCCGGCCCAAGCACCGGCTGGCCCGGCTGGAGCACGTGCTGCGCTGGTGGGCGCGCTGGCTGCCCACCCAGCAGAACTCGGCCGCGGTCGCCCAGCTGCCGGCCGGCACCGCCGGGACGCCGGACGCCGCACCGGCGCCGGATGCCGCCCCGGACGCCGCGCCCGACGTCGCGCCCGTCGGTGCGGCGGTGGACGGGGAGGCGTCGGGACGGCGGGCCGACACCCTGTCCGTGCCGGCCACCCGGCTGGGGTGACCCCGCGGGTCAGTGATAGGCGTGGACCACGGCGTGCCCCTTGCCGCGTCCCATCAGCCACCGGTTGACCGGCGTGGTGACGACGAAGGCGAGCACCAGTGATCCGGCCAGCGAGGCCCAGAACAGGACGCTGCCGATGCCCGCATCCATCGCGCCGGGGATGGCGACCATGGCCGTGTTGTCGATGATCTCCATGACGGCGATCGAGATCGTGTCCGCGGCCAGCGCGACCCCGAGGGCCTGCCGGACGGGCAGCCCGGCGCGCAGCACACCGCGCATCGTCAGCGCGTAGCCGAAGACGAACGCCAGCGCGATCGAGAGCACGACCGTGCCCAGGTTGTGCAGGCCGATCGAGGTGCCGATGACCATGCCGAGCACCTCGCCGATGGCGCAGCCGGTCAGGCAGTGCAGGGTCGCCTGAGCGGCCATCGCCCAGGACACCGGACCGTGGGTCGGGTGTCCTGCGTGCTGGTTCACGGTGCGGGGGTCCATCGTCGTTCCTCCTCGGGTCGTTGCGCGGTAACAGGATACCCCCTAGGGGTATTCCGAGACACCCGGCGAGTACAGCCGTGGAGGGTCCCCGGTGCGGCCGCCGTGGCAGGGTGGGGCAGGGGTCGGCGGGAGGAGCAGGTGTGGTGGTTCGACGGGTACCGCGCTGGTCGGAGGTCTCCGAGCTGGTACGTCCCCGGGTGCTGCCCGGCGACGCGGTGGACCGGCGGCTGGCGCGGGCGGCCACCGTGGCCGACCTGCGGGAGCTGGCCCGGCGCACCGTGCCGCGGGCGGTGTTCGACTACACCGACGGTGCCGCGGGGGCCGAGATCAGCCTGCGGCGGTCGCGGGAGGCGTTCCGGCGGGTCGAGTTCTGCCCCAGCGTGCTGCGTGACGTGTCCGTCGTCGACCCGGGCACGACGGTGCTCGGCGCGCCGTCCGCGCTGCCGTTCGCGCTCGCCCCGACCGGGTTCACCCGGTTGATGCACACGGCGGGGGAGCGGGCGGTGGTGCGGGTGGCCGAGCGGGCGGGCATCCCGTACGGGCTGTCCACCATGGGCACCACGTCGCTGGAGGACGTGGCGGCCGCGGCGCCGGGCGCCCGCCGCTGGTTCCAGCTGTACCTGTGGCGGGACCGGGAGGCCAGCGCGGGCCTGGTCGAGCGGGCGCGGGTGGCCGGGTACGAGGCGCTGGTGCTGACCGTGGACACCCCGGTGGCCGGGCCCCGGCTCCGCGACGTCCGCAACGGGTTCACCATCCCGCCGGCGCTGTCGCTGCGCACCATGGCCAATGCCGCCCGGCACCCCCGCTGGTGGATCGACCTGCTGACCACCGAGCCGCTGGAGTTCGCCTCCCTGCACTCGTGGGGCGGCACCGTCGCGGAACTGGCCGACCGGGTGTTCGAGCCCGCCGCGACCCTGGCCGATCTGCGGGCACTGCGCACGGCCTGGCCCGGAGCCCTCGTGGTCAAGGGGATCCAGGGCGCCGAGGACGCCCGGGCGGTGGTCGACGCCGGAGCCGACGCCGTGGTGGTGAGCAACCACGGCGGCCGGCAGCTGGACCGGGCGCCGACGCCGCTGGAGCAGCTGCCCGCGGTCGTGCAGGCCGTCGGCGACCGGGCCGAGGTGTACCTGGACGGCGGCATCCTGGACGGCGCCGACATCGTCGCGGCGGTGGCGATGGGCGCCCGCGCGTGCCTGGTCGGGCGGGCCTACCTGTACGGGCTGATGGCCGGCGGCGAGCGCGGCGTCCAGCGGGCGGTCGACCTGCTCGCCGCGGAGGTCCGCCGGACCTTGCAGCTGCTCGGCGTGCCCACCATCGCCGAGCTCACCCCGGACCGGGTGCGGCTGCGTCCCTGACCTGGGGCTTGAGGTGCTGGAGCGGCCTGCCTGCAGGGGCCCACGGGTCGCGGAGCGGCTCGTGGGGAGCAGGCAGGTCCTTATAGGGTGCGGCATGGACGTCGTCGAGGTCACGCCCACGTTCGAGCAGTACGCCTTCACCTTCGGCGGGGTCGCCCCGCTGCGCCGGGTGACCCCGGGCACCGCGCTGCGGCTGTGGTCGGACGACGCCTTCTCCGGCGCGCTGCGGTCGGCCACCGACCTGTCCGCCGAGAAGGTCGACCTGCGCTACGTCAATCCGCAGACCGGCCCGTTCTTCGTGGAGGGCGCCGAGCCCGGGGACACCCTGGCGCTGCACTTCGTCGGGATGGAACCCGCCCGCGACTGGGGTGCGTCGGCCGCCATCCCGTTCTTCGGCGGGCTGACCAGCACCGAGCGGACGGCGACCCTGCAGGCGGCGCTGCCGGACACGACCTGGATCTACGAGCTCGACCGGGCCCGCAACACGGTGACCTTCGCCGCCCGGCACGGCGACCTGCGCATCGACCTGCCGGTCGAGCCGATGCTCGGCACGGTCGGCGTCGCCCCCGCCGGGGGAGAGGTGCGCAGCTCGCTGGTCCCCGACGCCTTCGGCGGCAACATGGACACCCCGCAGATGCGCCCGGGTTCGACCTGCTACCTGCGGGTCAACGTCGAGGGGGCGCTGTTCTCCCTCGGCGACGGCCACTACCGGCAGGGCGAGGGCGAGGCCTGCGGCACCGCGGTCGAGGGGGCGATGACCAGCACGGTCATCGTGGACCTGGTCAAGGGCGCGGACTCCGGCGGCGGCCCGGCCTGGCCGCGGATCGAGGACGACACGCACTGGATGACCGTGGGGTCCTCGCGCCCGCTGGAGGACGCGTGGCGGATCGGGCAGACCCAGCTCGTGCACTGGTTCGAGGAGCTCTACGGCCTGCACCCGATGGACGCCTACCAGCTGCTGTCCCAGATCACCGAGGTGCCGATCGCGAACGTGGTCGACGCCAACTACTCCGCCGTCGTCAAGGCCCGCAAGTCGCTGCTCCCGGCGGCGTCGGCCTACGGCGGTCTGCACGACGACCTGCGCGCCCGCGCAGCGACCCTGCTCTAGGACGGACCCCGCCATGGACCTGCAGCTCACCGGCTCCCGCGTGCTCGTGACCGGGGGGACGCGCGGCATCGGCCGGGCGATCGTGGAGGCGTTCGCCCAGGAGGGCGCCGCCGTCGAGTTCTGCGCCCGGGACGCCGCCGAGATCGAGGCGACCGAGAAGGAGCTGGCCGGCCGCGGCGCCGGCGTGCGCGGTGTGCAGCTCGACGTCCGCGACGGCGCGGCGCTGACCGGCTGGGTGGAGGCAGCGGCGGGGCGGCTGGGCGGGCTCGACGCCGTCGTCGCCAACATCAGCGCGCTCGCCATCCCGGACACCGAGGAGAACTGGTACACCTCCTTCGAGGTCGACCTGATGCACACCGTGCGGCTGGCGAAGGCGGCCCTGCCGCACCTGGAGGCCAGCAGCAACGGGTCGATCGTGGCCATCTCCAGCGTCTCCGGCCGCGAGTCCGACTTCGCCTCGGGTCCGTACGGGACGATGAAGACGGCGATCATCGGTTACATCTCCGGCCTCGCGCTCCAGCTGGCCGGCCGGGTGCGGGCCAACGTGGTCTCCCCGGGCAACACCTACTTCGCCGGCGGCGTGTGGGAGCAGATCGAGCACGGCAACCCGGAGCTGTTCAGCACGGCGCTGGGGTTGAACCCGACCGGGCAGATGGGCACGCCCGAGGAGTCGGCGCGGGCGGCGGTCTTCCTGAGCAGTCCGGCCGCGAGCCGCATCTCGGGCACGAACCTGGTCGTCGACGGCGCGCTGACCCGGGGCATCCAGCTCTAGCGGCTCACCAGCCGCGCTCCCGCCACTCGCCGAGGTGCGGGCGCTCGGTGCCGATGGTGGTGTCGCTGCCGTGGCCGGGGTAGACCCACGCGTCGTCGGGCAGGGTCCCGAACAGCCGGTTCTCGACGTCGTCGATCAGGCTGGCGAACCGGGCGGCGTCCTGCTGGGTGTTCCCGACGCCCCCGGGGAACAGGCTGTCGCCGGTGAAGACGTGGGTGCCGGCGCCCGCCGGTCCGCGCCAGACCAGCGCGATGCTGCCCGGGGTGTGCCCGCGCAGGTGGACGACCTCCAGCGTCTGGTCGCCGACGGTCACGGTGTCGCCGTGCTCCACCGGGCGGGTCACCGGAACCGGCAGGTCGCCCGCGTCGGCCGGGTGCGCCACGGTCTGCGCCCCGGTCGCGGCGGCGACCTCCGGCAGCGCGCGGTGGTGGTCCCAGTGCCCGTGCGTCGTCACGATCGTGCGGACGTCGGCGTCCCCGATCAGCTCGAGCAGCGCGGGGGCGTCCGCCGCGGCGTCCACCAGCAGCGCCTCGCCGGTGGCGGCATCGGTGAGCAGGTAGGCGTTGTTCGCCATCTCGCTCACCGCGAGCTTGCGGATGGTCAGCCCGGGCAGCTCCCGGGTGTCGGCGGGGCCGCCCACCTCGACGTCCCCGCTGTAGTCCTGCCCGCTCATCCCTGCTCCGATCTGAGAACTGTCGGTGCCCCCGGATAGGTTCGGCCGCATGGACGGTAGTGCAGCGGCGGAGATGGTCCCCGTCGGACCGGCCGGGTCCGCGAGGCGGTTACATTGGCGGGCCGGAGACCTCGAACGCCGGTCGTCCCGGCGTCGGCCCGCGCCGGTCTTCGACCTCCGCACTCCCGCCGGCAGCCCGGCGGGCTGACCGGGCACGGTGCCCGGGTCGCGTTCGGCACGTCCGGGAAGCCGACCGTCGAGGACTCCGTTCCACCCGGTGACCGCCACCCGGCACCGAACCACAGCGACCGACAGGGATCACATGGACCGGCTCGTCGTCCGCGGCGCCCGCGAGCACAACCTCAAGGACGTCCACCTCGACCTGCCCCGCGACGCGATGATCGTCTTCACGGGGCTCTCCGGCTCGGGCAAGTCGAGTCTCGCCTTCGACACCATCTTCGCCGAGGGCCAGCGCCGGTACGTCGAGTCGCTGTCGGCCTACGCGCGGCAGTTCCTCGGCCAGATGGACAAGCCCGACGTCGACTTCATCGAGGGCCTGTCCCCGGCGGTGTCGATCGACCAGAAGTCGACCAACCGGAACCCGCGCTCGACCGTGGGCACGATCACCGAGGTCTACGACTACCTGCGGCTGCTCTACGCCCGGGCCGGCCAGCCGCACTGCCCCAACTGCGGCAAGCCGATCTCGCGGCAGACCCCCCAGCAGATCGTCGACCAGGTGCTGGCGATGACCGAGGGCACCCGCTTCCAGGTGCTCGCGCCGGTGGTGCGGGCCCGCAAGGGCGAGTACGTCGACCTGTTCAGCTCCCTGCAGGCGCAGGGCTTCTCCCGGGTCCGGGTCGACGGCACCGTCCACCCGCTCACCGAGCCGCCCAAGCTCAAGAAGCAGGAGAAGCACACGATCGAGGTGATCGTCGACCGGCTGACGGTCAAGGACAGCGCCAAGCGGCGGCTCACCGACTCGGTGGAGACCGCGCTCGGGCTCGCCGGCGGCCTCGTCGTCCTCGACTTCGTCGACCTGCCCGAGGGTGATCCGCAGCGGGAGCGCACCTTCTCCGAGCACCTCGCCTGCATCGACGACGGCCTGTCCTTCGAGGCGCTGGAACCGCGGTCCTTCTCCTTCAACTCCCCGTTCGGGGCCTGCCCCGAGTGCACCGGCATCGGCACCCGCAAGGAGGTCGACCCCGAGCTCGTC
>JAICZD010000171.1 GCA_025933855.1 Modestobacter sp.
GAAGGCGAAGAACAACGGCGTCGCGAACATCAGCAGCATCGCCGTGCCGTGCATGGTGAACAGCTGATTGTACTGCTCGGGCGAGAGGAACTGCATGCCCGGCTGGCCCAGCTCGGCCCGCATCAGCATGGCCATCAGCCCGCCGATCATGAACATGATGAACGACGTCACCAGGTACATCAGGCCGATGGTCTTGTGGTCGGTGGTCCGCAGCACGCTCGACAGCCGCGAACCCTTGCGGACGACGTGGGCCGGGCTCGGCCGGCTCACGATCGGGGCAGGTGCGATGGTCACCTGGACCTCCGGTAGAGCAGCGTGTGACCGTCCCGCTCGGACGGGTTTACACGAGTTACTATTGGGCCATGGTGCCCCGCCCGGTGCGTGAAGAGCAAGCCCCCGGCCGACCCGCCGGCGCAGCCGTGCTACCGGCCGCCGGGCCCACCGCGCGAACCGGGCACCGGCCGGGTGACGACCATGAACTGGCCGACGAGCACGCCGTCCTGCTGCACGAGGTGCGGAACAGGGAGCGCGCCGTCCACGCGGGCCTCGGCGCCGGGCACTGGCCGCAGGTCGAGGTCGAATCCCTGGTTCGCTACCTGCGGTACGAGGTGCTGGACCAGGCGGTCACCGAGGAACGGCTGCTGTTCCCGCTCACCGGCGGGGGCGCTGCCGACAGCCGTCTGCGTCAACTGGTCATCGACCACGTCCGGCTCCGCGACCTGACCGACGCCCTGGCCGACACGGCGACCGCGGTGGGGCCGCTGCGGCAGCCGGACCGGCTCCTGGGAACCCTCGACGCGCTGGTGCCGTTGCTCGACGGTCACATGCGCCGGGAACAGACTCTGTTGTCCGAGGCGACGGTCGCCGGTGTGGAATCGTTGCGGCGACCGTTCCGCTGCCACAGCTGGTTCCCGCTGGTCGAGGGCGAGGACGTGGATCTCGACGTCCTTCCTCCGGAGTTCGCGCACCGCGCGGCTATGGAGCGACTGGGCCGGATGCGCCCGGGTGAGCGCGTCCGGCTGACCGCTTCGCACGAGCTGGACGGCGTGTGGGCTGCACTGGCCGGCAGGCTGCCCGGTGAGTACGGCTGGATGTACCTCGAGGAGGGGCCGGAACGGTGGCAGGCAGATATCACTCGCCGGGCGCCGGAGTGAGCGTGGCCGAGGAACCCGGACGCGGCACCGACAGCGGCCGCCGGCGGGTTCTGGACGGGCTGCGGGCGGCGCCGGCCGGGCTCGGCGTCACCGCACTGGCCGAGCAGGTGGGGTTGCACCCCAACACGGTGCGGTTCCACCTGAACCGGCTGGTGGCCGCCGGGCTGGCGACCCGGCAGGTCGAGCAGCCGCATCGGCCGGGGCGCCCCCGCCTGACCTTCTCCGCCGCCGAGGGCCAGGACGAGGACAGCAGCCGGCGCAACTACCAGCTGCTGGCCGACATGCTGGCCGGCCATCTGGCCGAGGTCGCCCCCGACCCGGCCGGACAGGCGGCGGACCTCGGCCGGGCCTGGGGCCGGTACCTCGCCGTGCGGCCGGCCCCCGGCCGCCGGGTGACCACCGAGGAGTCGACCGGTGAGCTGCTGCGCGTCCTCGACGACATCGGCTTCTCCCCCGCGCTGGAGACCGGCCCTGCCGCCCCGGGGACCGACGCTGACGCCCCGGAGACCGGCCCCGCCGCCCCGGGGACCGACGCCGCCCCGGAACCTGGCCGTGCCTCACCCGGGACCGACGCGGCCGCCCTCGAGGCCGGCGGGGTCGACACCCGCGTGCTGTTGCGGCACTGCCCGTTCGTCGAGGTCGCCCGGGCCCATCGCGAGGTCGTCTGTGCCGTGCACCTCGGCGTCATGCAGGGCGTGCTGGACGAGCTGCGTGCTCCGCTGGCGGCCACCGAGCTGAACCCGCTGGTCGAGCCCTCGCTGTGCGTGGCGCACCTGAGCCGGCGCTCCGCTCCGCAACCGCTGGGAGCCTGATCGGCGACGACCGCAGGGTGCGCGCACGCCTGCTGGTCGCCGACGGCGCAGCCGACCGGATGGCCGGCCGGATCAGCGCCCGGAGGTGGCCAGCACGCCGAGCACCGCGAGGGCGAGGCTGAGGACGGCGATCAGCCCCCGGAGCGCCGCCGCCCGGGTGGCGCCACGCCGGACAGCTCCGTCGTCCGGCCGACTGTGCCCGCCGTCCGAGCCGGGCGGGCCGGCGAGCGCCCGCTCGCGGAGCCGGGTCATCCGCATCGCCTGGCGCACGCCGACCGCGGTCGTTCCCACCAGCGCAGCGGCCACCACGGCACATGCCGTGAGCAGGCCGTTCCACGGTCGGGTGCCGGCCAGCACGGCGGCGGTGACCAGGGCCAGCACCAGTGCCCCGCCACCGACCACGCCGTACGCCCGCCCGAGGGCCCGGAAGAAGGCCACCCGCTCCACGGGACCCAGGGTCCGCCCGGCGACCCGGGCCACGACGGCGATGGTGACCAGCCCACCGAGCCAGACCGACCCGGCCAGCAGGAGGACGACCTCCAGCGCTGTCCTGACCACGTCAGGCGCCACGAACCGCGAGGAGCGCCCGGCCCGGGAACGGCGCCGCGACGGTCATGGCCGTCCGCCGCAGCAGGAAGCCGCGGCAACGGGATCGGTTCGGGCACCCACCACCGCAGTATCAACTACACCGAGTGGTAGAAACAAGCTGCCGCTCACCCCTGCCCCGCGGCCTGGCCGGCGCGGTCGGTCCGCGCGCGCTGCAGCGAGCGACGGGCCAGCCGGAGCACCGGCGACGGCGGGTCCTGGTCCAGCAGCGCCTCCGCCACGTCCACGTCCCGGAGCAGTCGATCGGCGACCGGGCCGTCCGCCCGCGCCAGCAGCGACCGGTAGGTGTCCAGGACCCCGGCGGCGAGCATGTGCTGGTGTGACTCGTGGGACACCACGAACATGGAGTAGAGGACGTCGAGGATGCGGTCGAGGTCGTTGTCGCGGTAGACCACCGCCAGCGGCGGGTGGTCCGCCGCCCGCTGCCCGGCCGGGTCGTCGAGCAGCCAGCGCAGTGCCAGGTCGCGCAGCGCGAGCATCGCCTCCCGGGCGATCTCGGGATTCTGCTTCGACGTCGACCCGCTGGTCCAGGCGATGTTGCCCAGCTCGTCGATCCCGGTGGTCGGGTCGTCGGCGAGGTTCCGCTGGCCGGTGATGTGCACGGCCGCGGCCACCGCCGCGGCGATCCGCTCCGCCCGGTCCGGATCGGCGTCCCGGACCGTGGCCAGCGACTCGCCGTAGGCGACGTGGTCGCCGATGGTGACCTGCAGGCAGACCTCGGCGTCCGGAGCCTCGCGCAGCGCGGCGTCCAGGACGTCGAGGGCCAGGTGGGTGACGTAGCCGCTGCGTGCCGACAGCCGGCGCGCCCGCACCGGCTGCGGGCTTCGGCTGTGCCGCAACGTGCGGCGGACCACCGCCGCCTCCCGGTCCCGGGCGGCCAGGGTCCGGTCGTGGATGGTCCGGATGACGCTGGTGGGCCGCATCTGGCTGATCGTCGAGTAGACCAGCCGGAGCAGCAGGAGCAGCGCGACGACGGTGAGGACGGTCGCCAGGGCAGCGCCGATGATCGGCGGCGTGGACTTCCGGACCGCCGCCATGACCACGAAGGAGAAGATCGCCAGGCCGACGAAGAAGCCGAGGAAGGCCTGGTTGGCCTTGCGCCGGATGAACTGGTCGAACACCACGGGCGAGAGGTTGGACGCCGTCTGCTGGACGGCCAGCAGCAGCACGGAGAAGGTGATGGAGGTGATCGTCACCAGGCCGCTGGCCACCGCCTGCAGCGTGGTGCCGGCGGCATCGGCGCCGATCACCCGGCCCGCGGCGCGGCGCAGCCCGTTGAGGGCGGGGATGCTGGTGGTCTGGTCGCCGACCAGGGAGACCGCGGTCAGCACCGCGAAACCGCCGACGACCAGCAGCGGCGTGGCCGCCAGGTCGGCGAACTGGCGTGCCAGGCGCCGGGCACGGGCCCGCGTTCCTCCCCGGGCACGCCCGGCGGTGCACCTGCGCGGGTTCAGCACGGCGGGGCGTCCCCGACCTCGTCCCAGGAGCGGCCGTCTCCGTGGACGAGCCGGCGCAGGCGCTCGCGGCGCGCGTTCTCTGCAGCGGCTCGCCGGTCCAGGTGCGCCGGGTCGCCCAGCGGAATCCCTGCCTGGACCAGAGCCTGCACCGCGGGGGGTGGCGGGGGCTTCACCGACCTGCGGACCACCGACGTCTCCCCCGCGGTCCGGACGTACCGGTCGATGACGCGGCGCACCGGTGCCACGGCCACCGCGGACGGCCGCGCGGCGGGTGCGACGGCGGCTTCGAGCAGCAGCATCGCGTCGTCCAGCCGCGCGAACGCCAGGGGCAGCGAGGTCGCCGGGTACCTGCTGCGGAAGTACTGGAGGACCGGATAGGCCAGGTGCTGCTCGGCGACCACCGCCAGCTGCTGCGGCAGGTCCAGGAGCTGCTGCACGAACAGCCCGCTGAAGCCATCGCCGGCCCAGCCGCGGGCGACGATGTCCCCCGCGGAGTCGCCGAGTGCGTGGATGCGCGTCGCGAGCGCCCGCCGGGACACCACGGCGGACATCACGGACAGCAGGTAGGTGATCGCCAGGGTGACGACGACCAGCCCGCTGAAACTAGCCACCGAGGTCAGCCACCGCCACGTCGGTCCGCCGGCGACGAAGTCCCCCACGCCGAGCGTGGAGACCGAGAAGCCGGCGTAGTAGGCGACGTCGACCACCGACGCCGGCCGGCCGGTCGAGCTCTGGTGGATCGCGCCGCTGCCGAGGAAGACCAGCCACCACCCGGCCCAGAAGACGACCACCCAGATCAGCACCGTGGTCGCCAGCAGCAGGGATCCCGCATTGGTCAGCATCGCCGACGACGGCCGGCGCCCGTGCAGGTGGAGCAGTGCACGCCAGGTCCGGCCCAGGAACCGCCGGGTCAGCGGACCGGAGCTGTCGCCGAGGGTCAGCGTGGTGGCCAGCACGTCGGCGAGCACGAGCAGGACGAGTGCGGCACCTGCCAGCTCCCCGGCGGCAGTACCCAACATGTGCCCTCCCGGCAGCGCGCACTATTCTTGCTAGAGGGCAAGTGTGCGAGTGGGCCGACCGCTGCGCACCTCGGTTCCGCACCCGCCGAGGCGCCGGGACGCCGCTCGCGCCGCCCGTCCGGCAGGAAGGAGCGTGGTGGACCCGAGACCATCGGACGAGGTCCTGCTGGGGCTGGCACGGCTGGTCATGGATGTCTCCGTGCGGGCCGCCGAGGAACTGGGGGACGTCTCGCCGGTCCAGCTGCGGGCGCTGACGGTGCTGCGCGAGGCGCCGGCGGCCAACCTGGCACAGCTGGCCGAGGCCATGGGGGTGACCGTCTCGACGACCAGCCGGCTGGTCGACCGGCTGATCGCGGCGGGGTGGGTGGACCGGAGGCAGTCGCCGGAGAACCGGCGGGAGGTTCGGCTCACGCTGACGGGCCCGGGAAAGGGTCTGCTCCGCCGGTATGACGCCGAGCGCGTCACCGCGCTGCGCGACTGCCTCGCGCAGCTCCCGACGGATCGACGCGAGGCGGTCGCCGAGGCGCTGGAGGAGTTCCGGCGCGCCGCGGACCGCTGAGGGTCGTCGGCCGGCGGCACTGCGAGGTCAGCGCGCTGCGGGGAGACTGCGGCGGTGGACGCGTCCCTCGCCGCCGAGCTGGCGCAGCTCGCCCGACTCGCCGAGGACGAGGACAGCACCGACGTCCTGCAGCGGCTGGTGCAGCACGCGCTCTCCCTGGTTCCGGGCTGTTCGGCTGCGGGCCTGACCGTCTCCGGCCCGGACGGCGGCGTGACCGCTGCGGTGTCCGACGAGCGCGTCGAGACCTGCCACGACGTGCAGTTCCGGACCGACGGGAACGGGCCGGCGCGGGAGGCCCTCCGGCACAACGAGCCGCGCCGGATCGACGACATGACGGAGGAGGCCCGGTGGCCGGACTTCCGGGCCGTGGCCCGCAGCGCCGGGTTCGCCAGCTGCCTGGCCCTGCCGCTGCTGACCGATCGCGTTCCGTCGGCGGCGCTGAACCTCTACGCCGACCGGGCCGGCGTCTTCGCCGGCACGACGCACGACGTCGCCCTGCTGTTCGCGGTGCAGGGCGGCGTGGCGCTGGACAACGCCGTCCTGTACCAGCAGAGCAGGGCGCTCGTCGAGCACCTGCACCAGGCGCTGGCCACCCGGGGCCTGGTGGAGCGCGCCCGGGGCCTGCTGATGAGCCGGCACCAGCTCAGCAGCGAGGCGGCCTTCGACCTGCTCCGCACCGAGTCCCAGCACAGCCACCGCAAGCTGCGCGACGTCGCCGCTGCCGTGCTCGACGAGCACGATCCTCGGCACGGCGCTTCGGACACGCGGTGGAACCCGATCCGGTAGCGCGGGTCTGCGGCGCAGCCGCTAGCGGAGGAACCGCGTCGGACGTAACGTTCGCCAGAGGGCTATGCAGGCAGCCCGGCGGGCTTCAGGCATGCGTGAGGACCGGTGCTTTCGGTGACTTGTCTTGACCATTGCACAGCCGATTCCCTGCAACGCCTCTGCGAGGAGCTCACGGCACAGCGTTTCCGGGCAGCGATCACCGTGGAGATGCTCTGGGGCGAGGACGACGTGCGACTGCAGGTCCGCCGGCCGGAGCGGCCGGACCTGGTCGTGGAGCTGATGGCCCCGGACCCGCCGGCCTGGACGTCGCCGAACTGGGACGGGGTCCGGGTGGAGCACGGGCACCGGCAGGTGTGGCGGGGGCCGGACCGCGACTGCTCGCTGAACGAGGTCAGGCGCTTCGTGCAGGCTCTGCTGTGCCTGGACGAGGCGCAGCTCGCCGCCAGGTACGTCGACCTGGGCTGAGTTCTTCTTCAGACCCGCACGCGCTGGGCGGGCGGTCAGCCAAGGGACGCCTTGAGCGTGACCCGGTCGGTGCTGATGGTGGTGCACTCCAACGTCAGCGGACCCGCCGACACCTTCTCGCCCTGGCTGCAGGAGACGTCCTTCCCGCCGACGCCGAGGGTCGCCCGGCCGTTCTCCACGGCACCGAGCTTGATCGCGGTGCCCAGGACCTGGACCTCCGTGCCGTCACCGGGCAGCGTGACCGAGCAGCTGGTGCCCGAGCAGTCCACGCCGCC
>JAICZD010000146.1 GCA_025933855.1 Modestobacter sp.
GGTGAGCGCCCGTCGTGGCAGGACCGCCGTCCGGGTGGGGACCGTCCGCAGGGCGGCGCCCGTTCCAGCGGTGAGCGCCCGTCCTGGCAGGATCGCCGACCTGGTGCGGACCGTCCGGGGTGGCAGGACCGCCGCCCGGGAGGCGACCGTCCGCAGAGCGGCGCCCGTCCCAGCGGTGACCGTCCGGGGTGGCAGGACCGCCGGCCCGGCGCGGATCGCCCGCACGGTGGGAACCGCGGTCAGGGCGAGCGCCCGTCGTGGCAGGACCGTCGGCCCGGGACTGACCGTCCGCAGGACGAGAGCCGTCCACAGGGCGCGCGCCCGTCATGGCAGGATCGCCGCCCCGGCGGTGGCCGGCCGACCGATGCCCCCGAGGAGCGCCGGCCCAGCGGGCCCCCGATCCCGGACTGGGTCGACGTCGGAGAACTGGACCCAGCGGTCCGCACCGCCCTGCGCGGGCTGGACTCCCGCAACGCCGAGGTGGTCGGACAGCACCTGGTCGCCGCCGGCGGCCTGCTGGACGACGAGCCCGCACTGGCGCTGGAGCACGCCCGCGCCGCCCGGGACCGTGCATCCCGGCTGGCCATCGTCCGCGAGGCGGTCGGCGTCGCGGCCTACCACGCCGGCGACTACGCCGAGGCCGCGAAGGAACTCCGTGCCTACCGCCGGATGAGCGGCGACGAGGGCTACCGCGCCGTCCTGGCCGACTGTGAGCGCGCGCTCGGCCGGCCGGAGAACGCCCTGCGGCTGGTCTCCGAAGCGCAGGCGGCCAACCCAGAGCCCGACGAGGTCGTCGAGCTCCGCCTGGTGGAGGCCGGCGCCCGGCACGACCTGGGTGAGCTGCCGGCGGCCCTGTTGGTCCTGGCCACCGCACTGGGAGGCCGGCCCAACCCGACGGAGCTCGGATCAACCGACCTGGGCCGGCTCCGACTCGCCGTCGCCTACGCCGATCTGCTCGAGGAGAGCGGCGAGGACGATCAGGCCGCGCAGTGGTACGACGCCATCGCTGCCGCAGATCCCGACGACCTGACCGGGATCTCGGCGCGCTTCGGCGCCGAGGAGGACGACGAGGACGCCGAGGAGGACGACGAGGACGACGACGAGGACGACGACGGCGAGGCGGTCGGGGAGCGGTCCGTCGACGATCCCGCTCTCACGGACAGCTCGCCCGAGGGCACAGCCGTGCCGGACGTCGTCGGCGACCTCGACGAGGACCCGGTCACCGTCGGGGAGGAAGTCCACCCCGACGACATCGAGGCCGAGGTCGCCGAACTGCTGGGTGAGACCCCGCCGCCCCGTGCCTCCCTGGAATTCGACCACAGCCGGCTGTTCCAGGAGCCGCCCGGCCGCCCCGGCTTCGAGTCGGCCGACGAGCCGCCTGCGCAGCAGGACCCTCCGACGAACTGAGCCTCGCCGTCCACACCGGCCGGCGTCGTCCACAGACCGCGAGCGGCGCTGGCCGGGGCCCGGGTGCCCGGCCACGCTCGCACCATGAGCCTGTCAGTGGTGGACCGGAACGACGTCGTGCTGCGCGGACGCCTCTCGGCGCCCCCGGAACTCCGGCCGCTGCCCAGCGGCGACACCCTGCTGGTGTTCAAGCTGGTCGTGCGACGCGAGCAGTCGAGACCGCGCGGCCCGAAGTCCGACGTCCTCACCTGCGTCAGCTACCTGCCGGCCGTCCAGCGGTATGCGGCCGCGTGGACGACCGAGGACGTGGTCGAGGTCGAGGGCTCGCTGCAGCGCCGCTTCTGGCGGACGCCGACCGGCACGGCGGTGGCCTACGAGGTGAACTGCCGCCGGGGACGCAAGGTGCCTCGCGCCGCCCAGCGGGCTCCACGGTCCGCGTGAACGTGGCGGTGCGCTCAGTCCGCGTGCGGCCGCAGCACCAGCCCGGTCCGTGGCTTGGGCACGAACAGCGTCGACTTCCGGGGCATCCGGGCGCCGGCTCGGGCCACGGCAGCCACGTCGGCCGGCGACGGCGAGCGCAGCAGCAGGGCCACTCCGGCGCGCTCCCGCGCCACCGTGAGGGCTTCCCCGACATCGTGGGCCACCGGGAGGGAGCCAGGGTCGTCCGCCCGGCCCCACAGCCCTCCCACCAGTCCGTGATGGGCGAGCACGACGTCCAGTCCTCGCCAGGCTTCCGGCGCCTCGGCAGGGACGGCGGCGAGCACCTCGTCGGTGGGCGCACTCAGCTCGGCCACCCGGGTGCCGTCGGTGACCAAGAAAGCCGGCCGGCCACCCTCGCGCGTCCAGCGCTCCACCACGGCGGCCACGTCGCCGCCGCCCGCGGTACGGTCCTCGACGGAGAAGCCGGCGCGCGCGGCCACCAGCGCGGCCTCCAGGTCCAGGTCGGGCACGACCCGGTGGATGGCCCGCACCTGCAGGCCGCCGGGGCCCATCGGGGTCAGCAGGGCGAGCACGGCGCCGGCGCCCGCGGCTCCACTGCGCTGGTGCTCACGGGCCGCGGCGAAACGGTGGTGGCCGTCGGCGATCACCGCACGGGTGCCACCGAGTGCCGCGACCAGCCGTTCCAGCAGCACCGGGTCGGTAACCCGCCACAGCCGGTGGACGACGCCGTCCGGGTCGGCCACCTCCAGGGTCGGGACGGCGCCGGCGGTGGCCGCGGTGAGAGCGGCGACCTCCTCGTCCGGGTCGTGGGCCAGCACGATGGGCTCCAGGTCGGTGCCCGTCGCGGCCAGCAGCGCCCGCCGGTCCTCCACCGCCGGCGCGAAGGTGTCCTCGTGCGGAAGAACCGCACCCGACCCGGCCCGCGGCAGCGCCACCGCGGCCAGCCAACCGGTGGTCGGTGCGGCCGCCGGTGGGGCCATCTCGTAGCGCCACATCGCCGGAACCGGGTCGCGCTCGAGTACACCGAGAGCCAGCCAACTCTGCAGCGTCGCGGCCGCGCTGTCGGCGGAGCGCCGGGTTGCGCTCCCGGGCCCGCCGTCAGCCCCAGCCGCACGGTCGACGTGCGGCAGGATCAGGCGGACGATGTTGTGCGGATCAGCTGCGGCCAGCCGGTCCCGGCCCGCGGCGGTCACCAGGTCGTAGGCCGGCGAGCTGACCCGGGCCAGCTGCGCAGGGTCGTGCTGGCGGTAGGTCAGCGCCCGGAAGGGGTGGACGTCGAGGCCCTCGGGTCCCGAAGGCGGTGGGTCCGCGGGGGATGGGAGCACGTCCTCGATCGTAGGAGCTTGCGGCTCGGGCGCTGCCCACCTGCGGCCGGAGCCGCGCCCGGCGGTGCGCGGGGGAGGAGGGACGGTGACGGAGCAGCCGGACGGCGACGTCTACCAGTGGTACCAGCGCGGCCTCGCCCTCCTCGCGGACGGGCACCCCGGTGCCGCCGCCACTCTCTTGGCGCACGCCGTGGCCGCCGAACCGGCGTCGCGCAGCCTGCTGGAGGCACTGGCCAGGGCGCAGTACGACGTCGGCCAGTACCAGGAGGCGATGATCACCTTCGGCCGGGTCATCACGCTGAACCCCACCGACGACTACGCCCAGTTCGGACTGGGGCTGGCCGCCAGCCGGGCCGGCGCGCTGGACCGGGCGGTGGAGCACCTCGCTCTCGCCGTCGCCATGCGACCGGACGCCGGGCACTACGCCCGGGCGCTGCGCGGTGTCCGGGCCCGCCGTGGTGCGATCGGCCGGTGACCACTCCGCTCGCCACCCCGCTCGCCACCCTGCCCACCACCCCGCCCGCCACCCTGCCCTACACCCCGCCCGCCTTCCGCCCAGCCGGTTCCCACCGATGAACGGTGAGCGCGACCTCCCGGCACTGGCGGCCGGCTCCCGTCCTCCGACGGAACTGTTCGACGTCGCGCTGCTCGACCTCGACGGTGTCGTGTACGTCGGCCCGGCGGCGGTGCCGGGGGTGCCCGAGGCCCTGGCGACGGCCCGCCGGAGCGGGATGCGGCTGGGGTTCGTGACGAACAACGCCGCCCGCACGCCGGAGGAGGTCGCCGACCATCTCACCGATCTGGCCGTTCCTGCCGGACCGGCCGACGTGATCACCAGCTCGCAGGCCGCGGCCACCGTCGTCGCCGCCGAGATGGGCGCGGGCGCGCGGATCCTCCCGGTGGGCGGCCCGGGGGTCGCCGCGGCGCTGCGTGCCGCCGGGCTCGAGGTCGTCGCGCGGGCGGAGGACGCGCCGGCTGCGGTGGTGCAGGGGTACGGCCCGGAGGTCGGTTGGATGCAGCTGGCCGAGGCGGTCGTGGCGGTGCGCCGGGGCGCCCGGCACGTGGCCACGAATGTCGACGCGACGGTCCCCTCGCCGCGCGGGGTGCTACCGGGCAACGGCGCGCTGGTCGGCGTGGTGACTGCCGTCACCGGCCAGCAGCCGCTGGTCACCGGAAAGCCGGATCCGGCGATGCACGCCGAGTGTGTGCGCCGCACGGGCGCGCACCGGCCGCTGGTGGTCGGGGACCGGCTGGACACCGACATCGAGGGCGCCCGCCGGGCGGGCGCGGCCAGCCTGCTGGTCTTCTCCGGGGTGACGGAGCCCGCCGACCTGCTGGCCGCCGGCCCCGCGCGCCGGCCCGACCTGCTGGGCCCCGACGCCGGCAGCCTGCTCACCGCCCATCCGGGTGTGGAGGCGACCGAGGCGGGGTGGCGGTGCGGCCGGTGGCTGGCGACCGGGACCGGAGAGGACGGGCTGAGCCTGGCCGGCGCCGAGCCGTCCGTCGCCGCCGGGAACGGCCGGTCCGACGACGGTCTCGACGGCCTGCGCGCCCTGGCGGTCGCGCACTGGGCCCGCCTCGGGGAGCAGGCCCGGCCGGCGGTCGTGTCCGCCGCGGACGGCGAGGCTGCGCGGGCGCTGGCGGGGTGGGGGCTGACCGGGTGACCGGCCGCGCCGGGGGCCGGGAGGGGCAGCGGACGCCCGGCTGGTCAGAGCAGCGAGCGCAGCCGCAGCATGTCGCGGATGCCGGCCTCCAGCTTGACCCGGCCGCTGGCCCAGGCCGGCGTGAACGACAGCTCTCCGGCGGTGAGGGCCAGCAGGTCGTCGCTGCTCATGGTGAGCCGGATGTCGGCCTTGGGCACCGTCGGTCCGTCGGGCAGCGCAGTCATGTCGTGCACCGCGCCGGTCGCCAGGCGACCCTGCACCACCTGGCCGAGATCGGTCAGCCGGCAGGACAGCGTCCGGTCCAGACCCCGGGCCGCGTCGGCCGCGGCCAGCTTGCCGACGAAGTCCTCCAGGGCGGTCATGCACTGCTCGAGCGTCGCCACGTGCGGGGTGCCTCCTGCTCCGGACCGGTGGCCGGGCGCCGTGCACGCGGCCGGAGCCGGACGCTACCGCCCGGCGCCGGACCCGGCTCGCCCGGCACCGGTCTGCCCCTGAGCGGCCGGGAACGTCCGACCGGGCCGGTAGCCTCGCGGACGACCACGGGAAAGGCGCCGCCGGTGCGATCGACGCGGAGGAGGACAGCATGAGCGGACCCGCCCGTCCCGACCCGGTCCCGTCCGCGCCCCGGCCGACCCCGACCGGGCAGCCTGCGGGCCCGGCGGCCGAGAACTGGCGCGGTCTCGCCGCCCGCCCGATCGCCGACCACGTCGCGGTGTTCGAGGCCGAGCTGGACCGGCTGCAGCACGAGCTGTCCACCATCGACCAGCTCTGATGGCCCGCCGCAGCCGGCTCGACGCCGAGCTCGTGCGCCGCGGGCTGGCCCGCTCCAGGGAGGACGCCGTCGCCCTCATCACCGAGGGCCGCGTGCTGGTCGCCGGGCAGGCGGCCAGCAAGCCCGCCACCGGGGTGGAGGCGGGCACCCCCGTCGTCGTCCGCACCGATCCGGATGAACCGCGCTGGGTGTCCCGCGGGGCGCACAAGCTGCTCGGCGCACTCGCCGCTCTTCCGGTGCCGGTCGACGGCCGCCGGGCGCTGGACGCCGGCGCCTCCACCGGCGGTTTCACCGAGGTGCTGCTCAGTCGGGGCGCCCGCGAGGTGGTCGCGGTCGACGTCGGTTACGGCGAGCTCGCCTGGTCGCTGCGCACCGACGAGCGGGTCGTCGTGCACGAGCGCACCAACGTCCGGGAGCTGACACCCGCGGCGATCGGCGGGCCGGTCGATCTCGTCGTGGCCGACCTGTCGTTCATCTCGCTGCGCCTGGTGCTGCCCGCGCTGACGGCGTGTGCCGGCGCGGAGGCAGACCTGCTGCCCATGGTGAAACCGCAGTTCGAGGTCGGTCGTCAGCGCCTGGGCGCCGGCGGGGTGGTGCGCGACCCCGGGCTGCGGGCGGAGGCGGTGCAGAGCGTTGCCGAGGCGGCGGCCGAGCTGGGCTGGGGCACCGCCGGGGTGACGGCCAGTCCGCTGCCCGGGCCGGCGGGCAACGTGGAGTACTTCCTGTGGCTCCGCCGGGACGCCGCACGTCCGGAGCACACTGACATCGACCGAGCCGTCCAGGAGGGCCCCCAGTGAGCGAGTGCACCCCGTCGTCGTCCGGGCCGACCTCAGGCGGCCCGGCCGCCCGTCGGGTGCTGCTGGCCGTGCACACCGGCCGGGCGGACATCGTCGAGCTGGCCCGCGCGGCTGCGGCCCGGCTGGGTCGGGCCGGGATCGGCGTGCGAGTCCTGGAGGACGAGGCCGCAGCGCTTGCCATCCCGGGCGCGGAGGTCTGCTCCTTCGGACCGCAGGCGGCCCGCGACGCCGAGATCGTCCTCGTCCTCGGCGGCGATGGAACCTTCCTGCGGGCCGCCGAGCTGGGCCGCGCCACCGATGCGGCGCTGGTGGGCGTCAACCTCGGCCGGGTGGGCTTCCTCGCCGAGACCGAACCGGAGACGGTCGAGGAGATGCTCACCGCGGTCGAGCAGTGCCACTACGAGGTCGAGGAGCGGCTCACCATCGAGGCGGCCGTGCTGGACGCCGACGGCCGGCGGACGGGCGGTACCTGGGCGCTCAACGAGGTGTCCATCGAGAAGGTGGAGCGCTCCCGGGTGCTCGACGTCGTGCTGGCGATCGACGGGCACCCGCTGACGAGTTTCGGCTGCGACGGCATCCTGTGTGCCACCCCCACCGGCTCGACCGCCTACGCGTTCTCCGCGGGCGGCCCGGTCATCTGGCCGGACGTCGAGGCGCTGCTGGTGGTGCCCACGAACGCGCACGCGCTGTTCGCCCGCCCGCTGGTCACCTCGCCGTCGTCGATGCTGACCGTCGCCGTGCCCCCCGACGGAACCCGGGCGCGGGTGTCCGCGGACGGGCGGCGGGTCGTCGACGTCCCCGAGGGCGGCCGGGTGCAGGTGCGCCGGTCGGACCGGCCGGTGCGCATCGCCCGGGTGAACCGCACCGCCTTCGCCGACCGGCTGGTGGCGAAGTTCGGCCTTCCGGTCCGCGGTTTCCGGGACGCCCGCTCGCACGGCCCGGGTCACGAGGCGCCGCCGCCGTGGCGCAACGTGCTGGCCCGCGACATCGCGACCGCCCACGGCCTCACCGCGGCCTGGGGGGAGGAGGTGACCGATGGCCACCCGGACGGCGCGGCGTGAGCCGGCGACCCGTCGCGCGGCCGCCGCTCCCGACGGCGCGGGCGGAGCCACCGCCCCCGACGGCCCGGGCGGTGCCAGCGCTCCCGACGGCTCCGGCGCCGCGTCCCACCGTCGCGGCACGCTGGCCGAGCTGCACATCCGCGGGCTCGGCGCGATCGACGACGTCCTGCTCGAGCTGGGCCCCGGTCTGACCGTGGTCACCGGCGAGACCGGTGCGGGCAAGACCATGGCGGTGACCGGGTTGACGCTGCTGTTCGGCGGCCGGGCCGACCCGGGCCGGGTGCGAGCCGGCGGGCGCGCCGGCGTCGAGGGCCGGTTGGTGCTGCCCGCCGACTCGCCGGTGTGGGCGCGGGCCGCGGACGCCGGTGCCGAGCCGGACGAGGACGGCACACTCATCCTCGCGCGCACCGTGAGCGCCGAGGGACGGTCCCGGGCGCACCTGGGTGGCCGCAGCGTTCCGGTCGGCGTGGTGGCCGAGCTCGCAGAGGATCTGCTGGCCGTGCACGGCCAGACCGACCAGCTGCGGCTGACCCGCCCCGCCGAGCAGCGGCGTGCCCTGGACCGCTACGCCGGCCCCGGTCACCTCGCGCTGGTGGAGCAGCACCGGCAGGCCTTCCTCCGGTGGCGGCAGCTGGCCGACGACCTGGACCGCAGGCGCGGGCAGGCACGGGAGCTGGCGCAGACCGCCGACGTGCTGCGGCAC
>JAICZD010000223.1 GCA_025933855.1 Modestobacter sp.
GCCCGGGCTGGCCGAGTCCAACGAGCTCGTCGTCGACGCGGACTGCCGCTACTCCCGCTCGGGCGAGGGGCTGCACCGCTTCGTCGACCCGGAGGACGGGCAGGTCTACCTGTACTCGCACTTCGAGCCGGCCGAGGCGAAGCGGATGTTCACCTGCTTCGACCAGCCCGACCTGAAGGCCACCTTCACGCTGCACGTCACCGCGCCCTTCGACTGGCAGGTCGTCAGCAACACCGGCGACCGCACCATCGAGGCCGGGGAGGCCGGTTCCCAGCTGGTGCACTTCGCGCCCACCAAGCGGATCTCCACCTACCTCGTGGCACTGGTCGCCGGCCCCTACGCCAAGGTCACCGACCTGCACGACGGCATCCCGCTGGGGCTGTACTGCCGCGCGTCGCTGGCCAAGCACCTCGATCCCGACGAGCTGTTCGCCGTCACCAAGGCCGGCTTCGACTTCTACCACCGGGTCTTCGACTACCCGTATCCCTTCGACAAGTACGACCAGCTGTTCGTCCCCGAGTTCAACGCCGGGGCGATGGAGAACGCCGGCGCGGTCACCTTCCTGGAGGACTACGTCTTCCGGTCCCGGACGAGCCGGGCGCGCTACGAACGCCGCGCGGAGACGGTGCTGCACGAGCTGGCGCACATGTGGTTCGGCGACCTGGTGACCATGCGGTGGTGGGACGACCTGTGGCTCAACGAGTCCTTCGCCACCTACATCTCCACGCTGTGCCAGTCCGAGGCCACCGAGTACACGACGGCCTGGACGACGTTCGCCAACACCGAGAAGAGCTGGGCGTACGCGCAGGACCAGCTGCCCTCCACCCACCCCATCGCCGCCGACATCGTCGACGTCGCGGCCGTCGAGGTGAACTTCGACGGGATCACCTACGCCAAGGGCGCCTCGGTGCTCAAGCAGCTGGTCGCCTACGTGGGCCGGGACGAGTTCCTGGCCGGGGTGCGCCGCTACTTCCGCAAGCACGAGTACGGCAACACCGCCCTGGCCGACCTGCTCGGCGAGCTGTCCGAGGCCTCCGGGCGCGACCTGTCCGGCTGGTCGGCGCAGTGGCTGGAGACCAGCCAGGTGAACACCCTGCGGCCGGTCTACGAGCTCGACGAGGACGGCCGCTACGCCGACTTCGCCATCCTGCAGACCGCCGTCCCCGAGCATCCGGTGCTCCGCCGGCACCGGCTGGCCGTCGGCCTGTACACCGCCGGGCCGGACGGGCTGACCCGCACCCACCGGGTGGAGCTGGACGTCGACGGGCCGCAGACGGAGGTCGCCGAGCTGATCGGGCACCCCGCCGCCGACCTGGTCCTGGTCAACGACGACGACCTCACCTACGCCAAGCTCCGGCTGGACGAGCGGTCGCTGGCCACCCTGCGCACCCGGATCGGCGACCTGACCGATCCCCTCGCCCGCGCACTGTGCTGGTCGGCCGCCTGGGACATGACCCGGGACGGCGAGCTGCCGGCGCGGGAGTGGGTCCACCTCGTGCTGGCCGGGGTCGACGCGGAGTCCGAGATCAGCGTCGTGCAGTCGCTGCTGGCCCGGGTGCAGAGCGCGCTGGCGGCCTACGCCGACCCGGCCTGGGCGCCGACCGGATGGGCGCAGCTGGCCGACACGGCGCTCGCCGCGTTGCGCACGGCGGAGCCGGGCAGTGACACCCAGCTGCAGTGGTCGCGCACGCTCGCCGCGGCGGCGCGCAGCCCGGAGCACGTCGCGACGCTGCGCGGGCTGCTCGACGGCTCGCTGGAGATCGAGGGGCTCGCCGTGGACACCGACGCCCGCTGGTCCTTCCTCAACGGGCTGGTGGCGATCGGCGCGGCCGGCGACGCGGAGATCGACGCGGAGGCGCAGCGGGATGCGACCGCCACCGGCGTCCGGCGCGCGGCGACGGCACGGGCGCTCCGGCCGACCGCGGAGTCCAAGGCGGAGACCTGGCAGCGGGCGTTCACCGACGTCACCATCCCCAACGCCGTGCACGAGGCGATGGTCGCCGGCTTCTGGCACCCGGCGCAGGAGGCGCTCACCGCGCCCTACGTCGACCGCTACTTCGCCGACATCGCCGACATGTGGGAGCGCCGTCCCGGCGAGATCGCCAAGAACGCCGTGGAATACCTGTTCCCGAAGATCATCGAGCCGCGGACGCTGCAGGCCGCCGACGCGTGGCTGGCCGACGGCACCGCGCCGGCCCCGCTGCGCCGGCTGGTCCTCGAGGGCCGGGACGGCGTGGCCCGGTCACTGCGCGCCCGCCAGCGGGACGCCGGCGAGCAGGTCCGGGCCCGCTGAGCGGAGTCGGAGGGTGGCGGTAACCGGCACTCTCCGACTCCACCAGGGAGGTCAGTGCCGCCGAGACGGGTGGCCGGCGGAGTCGGACAGCTGGCGCAGCCCGTTGACGATCGCGCCGACGAGGTCACCGGAGCTCAGCCGGCCGGTCATCGACAGCACCGCCAGCGCGCAGGCCCGGTCCGGCAGCCGCCGGGCGGCCGCGGTGCCGGTGACGATCTCGAGCACCCGCTGCCCCGGGGACAGCGCGACCAGCACGCTGTGCGAGGGGTCGGGGCCCGACCGGGCGTGCAGCGACTCGGCCGTTCCGCGGGTGTCCGAGCCGAGGTCACCCAGGTAGAGGGTGAACCACAGGCCGGTCTCGCGGGAGGCCATCGTCAGCCCCTCGTCGATGCGGGCAAGGTCGCGGAAGGCGATGGGACCGTACTGGGCCTCGTCGAACACCGACTCGATGGAGTCCTGGGTGCCGCTGCCGCTGCCGGCGGACTCCTCCCCGGTGCCGTGCTGGGTCATCACGGACGAGCCAGTGGTCATCGCTGACGAGCCTCCGGTGGACGAGGGGCCGTGGGTCGGTGCGGGAGTGCTCATCGCGCGGTCACCAGGTTCCGCGGGCGCCGCCGGCGGCGGTCCGCCGCGGCCCTCCGGTGTCGGCCGCGCCGTGCGGCTGCTCCCCGATGGTCAGCGCAGCGGCTGTCGCCCCGAGGCCCGGCCGCCCGTGGTCGCCGTTGCCGAGGCTGGGCCCGCCGGCATGGACGCCGGAGGCATCCGGGTGCGGCTCGTACCAGACCGGCTCGTGATCCCACGGCCGGCCGGGGCGGTAATGCGTCTTGTCCCGTCCGCGGCCGGGCAGCACGGTCAGCAACGCCAGCAGCAGAAACACCGCCAGCGGGATGACGCCGTAGATGAGCACGACCTCGGTCCAGGGCATGCCGGCAATCTACCGGGACCGCCGATCACCGGCCCGGCAACCTCCCCGGCGGCGACCGGGTCACCACATCGCCGGATGCCGGAAGGCCCAGGGGCGGGCCGCCTCCAGCTGTGCGGACAACGCGATCAACGTCGCCTCGTCGGCCGGGCGGCCCACCAGCATGCTGCCGACGGGCAGCCCCTCGGCGGTCCACCACAGCGGCACGCTCACCGCCGGCTGTCCGGTGATGTTGTAGACCGCCGGAAAGGCGGCGTAGCGCGTCTGCCGCTCGAAGTCGGCGGCGCCGTCGCCGTCCGCGTCGAACCAGCCCACCGACCGCGGCGGCATGGTGCAGATGGGAGCCAGCACGACGTCGTGACGGCTGGTCGCCTGGATGAGCCGGCGGGCGAACAGCCGCAGCGTGAACATCGCCGCCATCACGTCCCTGGCGCTCAGCGCCAGGCCGCGGTCGCGCAGGAACCGGGTGAGCGGGCGCAGCTGCGGCACGGCGGCGTCCGGCACCGGCAGCGTCGTCGCCGACAGCGCCCAGACCACCTCGAAGGCCGGGAAGACGCCCTCGGTCAGCGGCGGGCCGGGCATGTCCTCCACCTCGTGCCCGAGCGAGGCCAGCAGCTGCGAGGCGTCCTCGAAGGCGGCTCGCACCTCCGGGTCCAGCTCGGCCCCGGGCATGCCCGAGTCCAGGTAGCGGCCCACCCGCAGCCGGCCCGGCGGCCGGTCGGCCGCGGCGAGGAACGTCTCGCCGGGCGGCAGCGGCGGCGCCCAGAAGGGGTCGCCGGGCACCGGCCCGGCCATCGCGTCCAGCATCGCCGCGGCGTCCCGCACGGTGCGGGCGATCGGGCCCTGCACGCCGAGCGCGGTCACCTCGGAGCCGTAGGGCGCGTTGCTGACCCGGCCGCGGGAGGGCTTGATGCCGAACAGCCCGTTGACGCCGGCCGGGATCCGGATCGAGCCGCCGCCGTCGGAGCCCTGCGCGAACGGCAGCAGGCCGGCGGCGACCGCGGCGGCAGCGCCGCCACTGGAGCCGCCGGCGAGCTTGGTGGTGTCCCAGGGGCAGCGGGTGGGCCCGACGAGGTCGTTGTCGGTGTAGCAGGGAAAGCCGAATTCCGGGGTGCTCGTCTTGCCCAGGCTGATCGTTCCGGCCGCGGCGAGGGCGGCCACCACGGCGTCGTCCACGTCGGGAACGAAGTCGGTGAGCACCGCTGAGCCGAACGTCGTCCGTATGCCGGCGGTGTTGTTCAGGTCCTTGATCGCCGTGGGCACCCCGTGCAGCGCCGGGAGGTCGCCACCGGCCACGACGGCGCCGTCGGCGGCCGCCGCCGCGGCCAGTGCCCGCTCCGGCGTGACGGTGATGAACGCGCCGAGTCCGGCGTCCAGCGCCTCGATCCGGGCCAGGCAGTGCTCGACCAGCTCGGTGGCGCTCACCTCCCCCGCCCGGACGGCGGCCGCCTGCTCCAGCGCGGTGAGGTCGTGCAGCTGGGTGCCGGTCGGCGCGGACGCACCCGTCCGGTGGTGCTGCTGGGCAGGGTTCACGACCGGCGACGCTAGCCCGGGGTCGGACATGATGGCGGCGTGGACCTCTCCCGCGACGCGGCCGCCGACCTCGACGCCCGCGATCCGCTGGCCGGCTTCCGGTCGCGCTTCACCGGCGCCGGGGACGACGGGCCCGGCCGGCTGCTGTACCTGGACGGGAACTCGCTGGGCCGGCTGCCGGCGGACACCCCGGCGGCGGTGGCGGAGGTCGTGCAGCAGGAGTGGGGGTCCGGTCTGATCGGCTCCTGGGCCGACTGGGTCCAGCGGTCCCGACGGATCGGGGACCTGCTGGCCGCCGGGGTGCTGGGTGCCCGCCCCGGCGAGGTGCTGCTCAGCGACTCGACGTCGGTGAACCTCTACAAGCTGCTGGTCGCCGCGGCCGATGCCCGCCCGCACCGGGACGTGCTCGTGTGCTGCGCCGACGACTTCCCGACCGACCGGTACGTCGTGGCCGGAGTGGCCGGATCCCGCGGGATGACCGTCCGCGACGTGCCGGCGGACATCGACGACGGGCTCGACCTCGACGTGCTCGCTGCGGCGCTGGACGAGCGGGTCGCCGTCGTCGTGCTCTCGCAGGTCGCCTACCGCTCCGGCGCCCTGGTCGACATCGCCGCGGTCACCCGGCTGGCCCGCGACGCCGGTGCGCTGGTCGTCTGGGACCTCAGCCACGGCGCCGGCGCGGTCCCGGCCGACCTGACCGCGGCCGGCGCGGACCTGGCCGTCGGCTGCACCTACAAGTAACTCAACGGAGGGCC
>JAICZD010000051.1 GCA_025933855.1 Modestobacter sp.
CGGCCGCGGCGAGCCCGGCCGACAGCGACAGCGCGGCGCGGCGCTGCTCGCTCGACAGATACGCGTTGCGCGAGCTCATCGCCAGTCCGTCGGCCTCGCGCACGATCGGCACGCTCGCGACCTCGATCCCGAAGTCGAGGTCGCGGACCATGCGCCGGATGATCGCGAGCTGCTGGTAGTCCTTCTCGCCGAACACCGCGGCGTCCGGGCGGACCAGGCCGAACAGCGTGGCCACCACCGTCAGCACGCCGGTGAAGTGCCCCGGGCGGACGGCGCCCTCCAGCACCGACCCCAGCGGGCCGGGGTCCACGGTGACGCCTGCGGAGCCGGGCGGGTAGACCTCGTCGACGCGGGGGTGGAAGACCAGGTCGGCGCCCTCGGCGGCCAGCGCGTCGAGGTCGTCGTCCCACGTCCGCGGGTAGCGGTCGAAGTCCTCGCCGGGGGCGAACTGGGTCGGGTTGACGAACACCGACACCACGACGCTGCCGCCACGGGCCCGGGCGGCCCGGACGAGCGCGCGGTGCCCCTCGTGCAGCGCCCCCATGGTCGGCACCAGGACCACCGGCGCTGCGAGGGCCGCGCGCAGCTCGCGCAGGTCGGCGACGGTCTCGGCGACGGCCGGACGGCGCAGCAGCCCCGTCACGGCCGGCCCGCCGGAACTGCGCGGCTCATCGGGCCGGCTCGTCCGCGTCGTGCAGCAGCTCGAGCAGCGGCGCTCCCTCGAGCGGCCGGAGCCGGCCGGCCGCCAGCGCCCGCTCGGCGGTGCGCCGGGCCATCGCCACGTAGGCCGGAACGGCGTCCGGAGCCCGCTCGGTGAGGGTCTGCAGGTGGTCGCGGACCGTGCCGACGTCGCCGCGGCTGACCGGTCCGGTGAGCCCCCGGTCGCCCCGGCGCAGCCCGTTGTCCAGGGCAGCGGTCAGCAGCGGGCCGAGCACCCGGGCCGGATCGTGCACCCCGGCGGTGCGCAGCAGGTCCGCGGCCTCGGCGACCAGGGTGACCAGGTGGTTGGCCCCGGTCACCAGGGCCGCGTGGTACAGCCGCCGGTCCCCCTCGCCCACCCAGAACGGCTCTCCGCCCATCTCCAGGACGAGCGCCTCGGCGACGAACCGGAGCTCGGGCCGGCTGGTGACCCCGAACGGGGCGGCGACCAGCCGGCGCGCGTCCTCCCGGCCGCCGGAGAAGGTCATCGCGGGGTGCAGAGCCAGGCACAGCACCCCGGCCTGCTCGGCCGGCAGCAGGACGGCGAGGCCGTGCGCGCCGGAGGTGTGGAAGACGAGCTGGCCCCGGCGCCAGGCGCCGGTCTCCGCGAGGCCGGACACCAGGCCCGGCAGGGTGTCGTCGGGGACGGCCAGCACGACCAGGTCGCTGGCGGCCACCACCTCGTCGGCCGGCAGCAGCGGCACCCCGGGCAGCAGCCGGGCGGCGCGTTCGGCGGATGCGGTCGACAGCCCTGCGGCGGCGACCACCTCGTGGCCGGCGGCGGCGAGCGCGGCGCCGAGGACCGAACCGACCCGGCCGGCGCCGATGACGCCGACGCGGAGCCGGGCGGGGGCCTCGGCGGCCGGGGGCAGCCCGGCGGCGGGCAGCCCGTCGGGCGGCGTCGCGGCGGGGGACGGCGGGGGCTGCGCGCCCAGGTGATCAGCAGACATCCCGGTGCACCTCTCGTTCCAGTCCCTCGCGGGTACCGGACTCAGGTCGCGTCGGTCCCACGTCGTCGTGGGCCGCGGAGCGGGTCGTGCGGTGGCCGTGCAGGTGTGCGCCGTGCAGGCGTGCGCCGTGCAGATGGGTGGTGCGGTCGTACGTGGTGCGGCGGGCGCGCCGTCCGCTGCGACCAGGGCCGGACCGGGGTCCGGACGGAGTGTCACGCGGGGGGCTCACGCTGGGAGCCAGTGTGGGACCGGTTGGGAGCCCGTGCAACGGCTCGGCCTGTGGGCCTGCTCACCCGGGGGCCGGCCGAACCCGTCGCCCCCCGGGCTAGGTTGTGCCCGCCGGCACCGCGGCCGGCCGGACCCGAGGAGCACGGTGAGCACGTTCGAGGGACGCACGGCGCTGGTCACGGGCGCGAGCCGGGGCATCGGACTGGCCATCGCGCAGGCCCTGGTGCAGCGCGGCGCCCGGGTGGTGGTCACCGCGCGCAAGCCCGAGGCGCTGGCCGAGGCCGTCGCCGCCCTCGGCGGGCCGGACAGGGCGGTGGGGGTCGCCGGCAACGCGGGGGACGCCGCGCACCGGGCCGAGGCCGTCCGCACCGCCGTCGACACCTTCGGCAGCCTGGACTGCCTGGTCGGCAACGTCGGGATCAACCCGGTCTTCGGCCCGCTGATGGACGCCCCGCTGGACGCCGTCCGCAAGATCCTGGACACCAACGTGGTCGCCAGCCTGGGCCTGGTGCAGGAGGCGTGGCGGAGCTGGATGTCCGAGCACGGCGGCTCGGTGCTGCTCGTCGCCTCGGTCGCCGGCCTCAAGTCCAGCGAGGGGATCGCGGCCTACGGCGTCAGCAAGGCGGCGCTGATCAACCTCACCAGCCAGCTGGCCGTCGAGCTGGGCCCGAAGGTCCGGGTGAACGCGGTCGCCCCGGCGGTGGTGAAGACCCGCTTCGCCGAGGCGCTGTTCACCGGTCGCGAGGACGCGCTCGCCCAGCAGTACCCGGTCGGCCGGCTGGGCACCCCGGAGGACATCGGCGAGGCCGCGGCCTACCTGCTCGGCGACGGCGCCGGCTGGGTGACCGGGCAGACCCTCGTGCTGGACGGCGGTGCGCTGTCCCGGGGACCGATCTGAGCAAGGACCCCGCTGCCCCGGACCCCTCGCCGGCTCGGTCCGGGCCGTGCGCACGGGCCGGAGTCGAGCGGAGCGAACGGATCCTTCCTCACTCGCGGCCGAGCACCCGGGCCAGCACGTCGTCCGCGGATCGCTCGTCCTCGTCCCGGTAGCGGCGCCGGCGACGGCTCCCCGGGTCGGTGCGGACCCCGCTCTCCGCCAGGATCTCCGCCAGCCGTGCGTGCCCGGCGTCCTCGGGTGGCGCCGGCACCGGTGATGCGTCGTCCGTGACGGGTGCGGACGCAGCCACCGACCACGACGCGGCTGCCGGCGGCGGAGCCGGCTCGGCGGCGCGGCGGTGCCGGTGGGCCGGCGATGCGGTGCGCGCGTCGGCGTCCGGACCCACCCGGTGCCGGCTCGGCGGCACGGAGGGACGGGGCGGACCGGACGGGTGGCCGGGCGGCGTCCCGTCGACGCGCTCCCCCGGCGAGCGGTCGGCCGGCCACCGGACCGGCGGCTCCGGCGGAGTGGCTACCGGTGCCGCGGGCGGCGGTGGGACCGGTACCGGGGCGGCGGTGGGGAGACGGCGGCCGCCCGTTCCCGCCGCCCAGACACCGGTGCGGCCGTCACCGTCCACGGTGCGGCTGTCGAACACCCGGACGTCGGTCCGCCGGTCGTCCCGGACGGGGTCGTCCCGCCTGCGGTCGTCCCGCAGGTGGCCCTCCCCGGTCCGGTCGTCCTCACCCCGGTCGAGCGGCACCCGCACCGACTGGGCGCGCATGACCATCCGCTCGATGTGCAGCTCACCGGAGAGCTGCTCGGCCAGCTCGGTCCGCAGCTCCCCCAGCTCGGCCCGCAGCTGCGCCAACCCGGCCAGCTCCGCGCGCAGCCGGCCGAGCCCGGCGAGCTCGCCGCGCAGCCCGGCCAGCGCCGCCACGTCCCCGCGCAGCCCGCTCAGCGACGCGACCTCGCCGCGCAGCCGGCCGAGTTCCTGCTGCGTGCCCTGCTCCGCCTCCCGGCGCAGCCGGTCGGCCAGGTCGAGTTCGTACTCCTGCCGCGCGGTGACCTCGCGCTGCAGTTCCAGCTCGTAGTCGTGCCGCAGCTCGGCCTCCCGGCCCTGCGCCGCGACCTGGTCGGCGCGCCGGCCACCGGCGAGGAAGGCCGCCACCAGGAAGGCCCAGCAGGCGGCGAGCAGGCCGATGCGCAGGTACCGCGCGTCATCGGTGAGCAGGACGGCGGCGGTGGCGCCCACGGCCAGCAGCAGCCCGGCGGCCAGGCCGGCGCTGCGCAGGCCCGCCCGGCGGCTCCGCGGTGGTCGCTCGACCCGGCGGGCGGCGGGTGCGGGGGCGTCGGGAGCGCTGTCCCGACGACCTGCCATGCGCTCCACCATACGGGCGGAGCCCACGCTCCCCGGTCATCGGCGCGGCTGCGCGAGCCGCTGCTCCGGAACCGCTGCGGCGCGTCCCGATCGGCGGGGGCGGCCCGCCGGGATCGGGTCAGGAGGCGGCGGCGTCGTCCCCGTCCATCGGCGGCACCATGCAGACCGCCTCCAGCCACAGCGCGGCGGCGCCCAGCCCCGCGGCGGACACCACACCGAGGACCGCCGCGACGGTGTCCCCGGTGGCCGCCGCCAGGCGGCCCAGCTGCGGAACGACGTGCAGCAGCACCCCGGCCCAGATGCCGACGAGGACGGCGCCGACGTAGGCACTGGCCTGGGCGAGCACCGCGAGCCGGGCGACCAGCATCGGCTCGACGTGCTGGACCGGGCGGGCCGTCGCACCGGTCGGGGGTCGCTGCGTCGACCGCCGGGCCTGCCGTTCGGCCGCGAGCCGGGCGCGCAGGGTGCGGGCACCCAGCGCCTCGGCCACCGCGAGCACCCCCAGCGGCACCCCCAGCCACCAGTCCAGCGGCGGCAGGAGGCCGTAGGACGTGCGCACCAGCAGCCAGGACGCGACGCCCAGGCCGACGGCGAGGACGGCGAGGTCGCGCCGGCTGATCGGCCTCACGCGTCGCCGGTCCCGGGAGCGGCCGACGCGCGCACCGGTTCCGGCGCCACCCGGGCGCCGTGCCGGCGTCCCGCGGGGGCGGCCGACGCCGTGCGGGCGTGCGGGAGCATGCGGACAGCGTAGTGGCCGCCGGGTCAGGCCCCGCGGCTGCCGAGGCCGTCGAGCAGCGAGCAGGCGAGCTCCAGGTCACCGGTGAGGTCCCGGTCCGCCGTGCCGGTCGGGAGCCCGTCGACCTCCGCCGGCACCGGCAGCCCGCGCATCCGCAGCGCGCGAACGGCGCCGACCAGCTCGCAGGCCAGCACCGCGCGCAGCGGCTCGACCGCGTCCAGCGCCTGCCGGGCGGCCAGCGACGCGAAGCTGGCGTCCTCCTCCAGGCCGCGGGACAGCACCACCGTCTGGGTGCCGGTGACGGTGGCCAGCACCCGCAGCGTCCCGAGCGCCGACGCGGCCACGTACTCGGCGATCATCAGGCCGGAGGCGCCCTCGGTGCCGTCGCCCAGGAACGGCGGCAGACCGGTCATGGCCGGCTCCGCGAGCATGGTCAGCCGGCCCAGTGCCAGCTGGGCGGTCTGCGCCGCGGCGGAGACGGTCGCGTCGAGCACCTGCCCGAGCGTGGCGGCGAAGAAGCTGCCGTGGTGGAAGACACCCGCGTCGGGCAGCAGCGACGGGTTCTCCCGGGGAGCGTTCGCCATCGCGACGGTGGCCAGGTACACCGAGTCCAGCCGGTCCCGGAATGCGCCGTGCACCTGGGGCAGGACCCGCAGCCCGTAGGGGTCCTGGATCCGGGCAGGCGGGCGGGCGGGCCCGATCAGCCGGCGCATCTCGGCGCACACCTGCTGGACCCCGGCGAAGTGCGTGCTGCCCTCGACCGGGGCGCCGAACGCCTCGGCGTTGCCGTCCACGGCCTGGAAGGTCAGCGCCGCCACCCGGGTGGTGGCCCGCCCGAGCCGCGCCAGCGCGTCGTGCGCCAGCATCGCATCGGCGATGGCGGCGGCGTTGCTGGACAGGAAGGGCAGCGCGTCGCCCGGGCCGAAGTGCACCCGCAGGTCCAGCGGCACCGTCGTCGGCACCTCACCGCTGAGCGCGAGCGCGGTCACCGCCAGCGCCGGGAGGTCGCCGGTGCCCACGCTGCCCAGCTCCCGCACCGGGGGCAGCGCGTCCCGGGTGAGCATCGTCTCCAGCCCGGTCAGCACGTCGGGGTGCACGCCGCTGCCGCCGGCGGCGAGCTGGTTGAGCCGGACGGCGAGCATGCCGCGCACGCGCTCGGGCGCGCGGAGGGGTCCCAGGGACGTGGCGTGGCTGCGCAGCAGCCGCACCGCGTGCGCCTGCGGATCGCCGACCGGCACCTGCCGGTTGCCGCCCACCCCGGTCGAACGCCCGTAGACGGGCCGCTCGGCGGCGACCCGCTGGGCGAAGTCGAAGGACGCCGTCGCCCGCGCCAGCGCGGCTCCGCCCAGGACGGTCGTGTCGCGGCGGGTCGCGATGGCCGCCAGCGCGGGCGCGTCGAGGCCGGTGCCGTCCAGCACGATCACGAGCACTCCCCGGGGGTTTCGGGCGGGCCGGCCGGAGCGCCGGCCCGGCGGCCGAGCATCCCCGGCCCGGCCGGCAGCGCAGCACCGGACAACGATCCGGTCACAGGGGAATGGTCGGCCGTCCCCACCCCTTCCGTAGCGCACGACACGATGCCTAGTGTTTTCATGGGCCGGCAAGTGTGTTCGACCAGGTGAAACGGGATCGGTCGGATGCTCCGCAGACGCGAGTCGCTCGAGGAGGTCCGGTGGCCACCCCACTGCCCATCCGAACCACGGCTCCCGCCGGCGGCCCCACCCGCACCGTCGACCGGGCACTGGAGCTGCTGGGCCTGGTCTGCGAGGGGAACGCCCCCAGCCTGAGCGAGTGCGCGCGCCGGTCCCGGCTGCCGGCCAGCACGGCGCTGCGGCTGCTGCGCACCCTCGAGGTCCGCGGCTTCGTCCGCCGCGACGAGCACGGCAGCTTCATCCCCGGCACCCGGGTGCTGCAGGTCGGTGCGCAGGCGCTGAGCCGCTCCGGCCTGGTGCGCCTGAGCGAGCCGGGGCTGCGGCGCATCGTCGCGGCGACCGGGGAGTCGGCGTACCTCAGCATGCGCGGGCCGGACGACACCGTGGTCTACGTGGCCGTCGCCGAGGGCACCCGGCCGGTCCGGCACATCAGCTGGGTCGGCCGCTCGGTGCCGATGGCGGGGCTGGCCGTCGGGGCGGTGCTCGACGGGCGCACCCCGCCGTCCGGGTTCCTCGCCGAGCGCGACGCCCAGGAGCCCGACGTGACCGCGGTCGTGGCGCCCGTGGTGTTCCGCGGGGGCGTGGCCGCCGCGGTCAGCGTGCTGGGGCCCAGCTACCGCATCTCCGCGGAGAGGATGCAGGAGTTCGGCCGCATCGTCCGCGCCGAGGCCCGGCTGGTGAGCGAGCAGCTGGGCGACACCCCGGCCACCCGAGCCGGCAACGCCCCCCGGCCGGACCCCGCCCCCCAGCCAGACCACGCCCCCCAGGGAGGGCTCCGATGATCCGGTTCGACGAGGTCACCAAGGCATACCCCGACGGCACCGTGGCGGTGGACGAGCTGACCCTGACGGCGCCGTCGGGGCAGATCACCGTCTTCGTCGGCCCCTCCGGCTGCGGCAAGACCACGAGCCTGCGGATGATCAACCGCATGATCGAGCCCACCTCCGGGACGATCACCATCGACGACCGGGACGTCACGTCCGTGCCGGCCACCGAGCTGCGCCGCGGCATCGGCTACGTCATCCAGCACGCCGGCCTGTTCCCGCACCGGACGGTCGCGGACAACGTCGCGACCGTTCCGCTGCTGACCGGGACGAACCGGCGGCAGGCGCGGACCCGGGCCATCGAGCTGATGGAGCGGGTCGGGCTGCCGGCGTCGTTCGCCGACCGCTACCCCGCGCAGCTCTCCGGTGGCCAGCAGCAGCGGGTGGGCGTGGCCCGGGCGCTGGCCGCCGATCCCCCGGTCATGCTGATGGACGAGCCGTTCAGCGCGGTCGACCCGGTGGTCCGCGACCAGCTCCAGCGGGAGTTCCTGCGGCTGCAGGAGGAGTTGGGCAAGACGATCGTGTTCGTCACCCACGACATCGACGAGGCCATCCGGCTCGGTGACACCGTCGCCGTCCTGGACGTCGGAGGGCGGCTGGCCCAGCTGGCCACCCCCGCCGACCTGCTCGCCACGCCGGCGGACCCGTTCGTGGCCGGCTTCGTCGGCCGGGACCGGGGCTACCGGGCGCTGGCGTTCGTCTCCGCGGAGGTGGCCGTGGTGCCGGAGCCCACCGTGACCCTCGGGGAGCCGCTGGCCCGGGCGCGGGACGTCGCCGTGGACGACTGGGTGCTCGCCGTCGACGCCGGGCACCGGCCGCAGGGCTGGCTGCACCTTCCCGACGGTGGCGGGCTCAGCGGCGACGAGGTGCAGCCCGAGCTGCTGAACCTGGGCGGCACCCTGGCCCCGGCCGGCGGCACCCTCCGCGAGGCGCTGGACGCCGCGCTGTCCTCCCCCAGCGGGCGCGGGGTGGTCGTCGACGACGACGGCCGGCTGGTCGGCTCGGTCAGCGCGGCCACCGTGCTGCGGCACATCGACACGGCCGGCGCCGGCGTCTCCCCGGGCGGCCGGGCATGACCTCGGCGGCCGGATCGGCGCCCTGGGACCTGTTCGGCTACTTCGCCGACCACCGCGGCCAGGTGCTGGAGCTGCTGTGGTCGCACACCTGGCTCTCCGTGCTGCCGGTCGTGATCGGGCTGCTCGTGTCGCTGCCGATCGGCTGGCTCGCCCGCCGGTACCGCTGGGTCTACCCCTCGGTCGTGTCGGTGACCGGCCTGCTGTACACCATCCCGTCGCTGGCGCTGTTCGTGATCATGCCGATGCTGCTCGGCACCCAGATCCTGGATCCGGTCAACGTCGTCGCCGCGCTCACCGTCTACACCGTGGCGCTGCTGGTCCGGGTGGTGGCCGACGGGCTCGCCGCCGTTCCGGACGACGTGATGCAGTCGGCCACCGCGATGGGCCTCACCCGCTTCCAGCGGCTGCGCAAGGTGGAGCTCCCGCTCGCCGTCCCGGTCATCGCCGCGGGTCTGCGGGTGGCCACCGTGGCCAACGTCAGCCTGGTCGCCATCGCCGGGACGATCGGGATACCGGAGCTGGGGCAGCTGTTCATCATCGGGTTCCAGCTGTCGGTGAACGGGCCCTACTACCCGCCGATCGTGCTGGGCATCGTGCTGTGCGTCCTGCTGGCCCTGGTCCTCGACGGGCTGATCGTCCTGGGCAGCCGGTGGGCCACCCCGTGGCAGCGGGTGGTGGCCGCGCGATGACCGACAACGTGCTGGTCTGGCTCAACGACCCGCAGAACTGGAGCGGCACCCGGTTCACCCCGGGGATCGGCGCGCAGATCGCCGCCCACCTGCTGTACACCGCGATCGCGCTGCTGGTGGCCGGGGCCATCGCCTTTCCGCTCGGGATCGTCCTCGGCCACACCGGCCGGGCCGGGTGGCTGGTGTCGGTCGCCAACGGGCTGCGGTCGCTGCCGACGGTCGGCCTGCTGATCCTGCTCTACGTCATGGTGTCCCCGCTGATCTCCGGGCGCGGCGACGCCCCCTACCTGGTGCCCACCGAGATCGCGCTGGTCCTGCTCGCGCTGCCGCCGATCCTGGCCAACACCTACGCCGGGGTGCGCAACGTGCCGCCCGACGCCCGCGACGCCGCGCGGGGCATGGGGATGACCGGCCCGCAGGTGCTGCTGCGGGTCGAACTGCCCAACGCGCTCCCGCTGGTGTTCTCCGGCCTCCGCAGCGCGACCCTGCAGGTCATCGCCACCGCGACGATCGCCGCCTACGTCGGCCTCGACGGGCTCGGTCGTTACGTCTACGACGGGCTGGCCAGCCACCAGTTCGGCCAGATGGCCGGCGGCGCCGTGCTGGTGGCGGCGCTGGCCCTCCTCGTCGACCTCGTCCTCGCGCTCGTCCAGCGGCTCACCGTCTCCCGCGGGGTGTCCGGCCGGTTCTCCCGCCGGGCGGCCGGCGGCGACGGCCGCACCGCCGCGGTGACCGAGCTGACCGCCGGTTCCGGCGAGGGCCGGGAACGTGGGGGGAACGACGCGGAGGACTCCTCCCGCCCCGTGGCCGTCCTCGCGCCCTCCGGCAAGCATCCCCCGGGGTGACCCGTCCCGTCCGGCGGGCGGCAACCGCCGTCCGCCACCTGCCGACCCGGCGCACCGCGCCGCGGCTGACCTCAGGAGAGAAACAGATGAACCGCAGGATCGCCATGGCGCTGACCGGCGCGACCGTCCTGCTCACGTCGCTGGCCGCGTGCGGCGAGTCGGGCAGCAGCACCAGCAGCAGCGGCTCGAGCGGAAGCGAGAGCAGCGCAGCGGGCGGCGGCGACACCATCGCCGCGAACCTCGTCCTCGGCGGCCCGCCGGAGTTCGAGAACCGGGCCGACGGCCTGCCCGGGCTCAAGGACGTCTACGGCGTCACCTTCGGGGAGTTCCGCAAGCTCGACGCCGGTGGCCCGCTGACCATCAACGCCCTCAAGAACGGCCAGATCGACGCGGCGGACATCTTCACCACCGATCCGTCCATCGCGGCCAACGACTTCGTCGTCCTGGAGGACCCGAAGGACCTGTACGCGGCGCAGAACGTGCTGCCCCTGATCAACACCGCGAAGGCGACCGACGGGGTCAAGGCGGTGCTCAATGCCGTCTCCGCGAAGCTGACCACCGACGACCTGATCGACCTCAACGAGAAGGTCATCAACGAGAAGCAGGACCCGGCCGCGGTGGCGAAGCAGTGGCTGGCCGACAAGGGCCTGGACGCCGCCGGCAGCCAGGCCGCCGGCACCGACCTCACGGTCGGTTCGGCGAACTTCCAGGAGAACGTCATCCTGGCCAACGTCTACGCGCAGGCGCTGCAGGCCCAGGGCGCGACGGTGGACACCCAGCTCAACATCGGCAGCCGGGAGACCTACATGCCCGGCCTGCAGGACGGGTCCATCGACCTGATCCCCGAGTACAGCGGCGTGCTGCTGCAGTTCTTCGACCCCAAGGCCAGCGCGGTCAGCTCCGACGACGTCTACGCCGCCCTGCCTGCGGCGCTGCCCAGCGGCCTGAGCGTGCTCGAGCAGTCCGCGGCGCAGGACAAGGACGCCATCGTCGTCACCAAGGACACCGCCGACAAGTACGGCCTGTCCTCGATCGCCGACCTGGCGAAGGCGCCCTGACCGACCCGGTCGCGCTGCCCGGAGCGGTCCGGCCGCTCCGGGCACCCGCCGGGGAGCACCGTCAGTGCAGGTGCTCCCAGCGGCGGACGGCGTCGACGTCCGCGGCCGGCAGCGCCGCGACGAGGTCGGCCACCCGGCCCCGGCCGGGCAGCACGGCGGCCGGTTCCAGGGACAGCCAGGGCACGAGCACGAAGGCCCGCTCGTGCGCCCGCGGGTGCGGGAGGGTGAGCTCCGGGTCCGCGTTCAGCACCGGTGTGCCGTCGTCCCCGGTCACCGTGACGACGTCGACGTCGAGGGTGCGGGCCCCCCAGCGCACCTTCCGGGTCCGCCCGGCCGCCTGCTCCAGTTCGTGCGCCCGGGCCAGCCAGCCGGCGGCGTCCCGCGGGCCGCGGACGACGGCGACCGCGTTCAGGTAGGGCGGCTGCTCCACCGGCCCCCACGGCGGGGTCTCGTAGAGCGCGGAGCGGGCGAGGAGCCCGTCGTCGGCGAGGGCGGCGAGCGCGGCCTGCAGCGTGGCGGCCCGGTCGCCGAGGTTCGCCCCCAGCGACAGCACCGCCCGGCTCACCGGACCCGTCCCAGGGGCCCGCGGCGAGCGTGCTCGTCGTGGGGAGGGGCGGGTTCCTTCTGCTTCCGCCGGCGGATGGCGACGGTGACGTCGTCGGCCGGCACACCCAGGTCGACCTCCGGCTTGTGCACGGTGATCTCGGCCGCCTGCACCAGCGGGTAGCTCAGGCAGACGTCGGCCAGCCGCTGGGCGAGCGTCTCCAGCAGGTCGACCGGGTCGCCGGCCAGCACGGCGTGCAGCCGCTGGGCCAGTTCGGCGTAGTTCACCGTGCGGGTCAGGTCGTCGGTCGCGGCGGCCGGCGCGGTGTCCAGCTCCAGCACCGCGTCGACCCGGAACGTCTGGCCGTGCTCCCGCTCGGCGGGATAGACGCCGTGGTGACCGTGGGCGGTGAGGCCGTGCACGGTGATCCGGTCCGGAGTGGCCCCGTCCAGAGGCTCGCCCCGAGCGTGGGAGGGGTGAGGGGGACGGGGTCCTTCGTCAGCCACTTGCTCTCCTCGCGGCCCGGGCCTCCTGCACCGCGGCGACCACCCGGACGGCGTCCGCCGACCCGCCGGCGTCGTGCACCCGCACGCCCCACACCCCGGCCTCGGCGGCCAGCACGGTGGTGGCCAGGGTGGCGTCGTCGCGTTCGTCGGCGGGCCGTGAGCTGCCGTCGCCGGCGGCGAGCAGCCGGCCGAGGAAGCCCTTGCGGGAGGCGCCGACCAGCACCGGGAGCCCGATGGCCACCAGCCGGTCCAGCCCGGCCAGCAGCGCCCAGTTGTGGTGGGCCCGCTTGGCGAAGCCCAGCCCCGGGTCGAGCACCAGCTGCTCGGGGGCCACCCCGGCGGCCACGACGTCCTCCACCCGGGCGGTGAGCTCGGCCGCCACCTCGGTGACGACGTCGCCGTACCGGGCGGCGGCGTACATCTCCCGGCTGTGGCCGCGCCAGTGCATCAGCACCCACGGCACGCCGGTGTCGGCGACCAGCCGGGCCATGCCGGCATCGGCCAGCCCGCCGCTGACGTCGTTGACCAGGACCGCGCCGGCCTCCAGGGCCGAGCCGGCCACCTCGGCGCGGGTGGTGTCGACGCTGACCCGGGCACCGGCGGCGGCCAGCTCCCGCACCACGGGAACGACCCGGCGGCACTCCTCCGCCGCGTCGACCCGGTCGGCGCCCGGGCGGGTGGACTCCCCACCGATGTCGACGTAGTCGGCTCCGGCGGCGTGCAGAGCGAGCCCGTGCGCCACCGCCGACGCGGTGTCCGGGAAGCAGCCGCCGTCGGAGAAGGAGTCCGGGGTGACGTTGAGGACGCCCATCACCAGGCAGCGCCCCGGCCGGGGCAGCGCCCCGCCGCGTGGAGGGAGACGGCTCACCGGCCCAGGATGAGGCTCATCGCCTCGGCCCGGGTGGCCGCGCTGTCCCGGAACATGCCGCGCACCGCGGAGGTCATCGTCCGCGAACCCGGCTTGCGGATGCCCCGCATCGCCATGCAGAGGTGCTCGGCCTCCACGACCACGATCACGCCGCGCGGCTTGAGCACCTCGTACAGCGAGTCGGCGATCTGCCGGGTCATCCGCTCCTGCACCTGCGGCCGGCGGGCGTACAGCTCGACCAGCCGGGCCAGCTTGGACAGGCCGGTCACCCGCCCGTCCGCGCCGGGGATGTACCCGACGTGCGCCATCCCGTGGAACGGCACCAGGTGGTGCTCGCAGGTGGAGTACATCGGGATGTCGCGGACCAGCACCAGCTCGTCGTGGTCCTCGTCGAACGTGGTGGCGAGCACCTCGGCGGGGTCCTGGCCGAGCCCGGAGAAGGTCTCGGCGTAGGCGCGGGCGACCCGCGCGGGGGTCTCCTGCAGCCCCGGGCGGTCGGGGTCCTCCCCCACCGCCAGGAGCAGCTCACGGACGGCGGCCTCGGCCCGGGCCTGGTCGAAACCCGGACGGTCGATGCCCGGGCGGTCGACGTCGGGCCGGCCCCCCGCGGCGGTCGCGGTCACCGACCGGGGGCCGGAGCGCCGACGTCCCCGACCGGGGCCGGGTTGCCGTGCAGCTGGCCGTTTCCGTTCCCATTGCCTGCGGCCCGTTCGCCGGGGGTCAGCACCGGCGGGCGCTGCGACGGCGTCCGCTTGCCGAAGCCGTTGTAGGGCGCCAGGGCGGGCCGCTTGCCGACCCCGGCCGCGATCCGGGCGATGTCCTCCTTGGACAGCGTCTCCTTCTCGATCAACTCCAGCACGAGGGCGTCCAGGACGTCGCGGTACTCGACCAGGATCTCCCAGGCCTCGTCGTGCGCGGCCTCGATCAGGGCGCGCACCTCGGCGTCGATGTCGGCGGCGACGGCGTCGGAGTAGTCCGGCCGCGAGCCCATGTCCCGGCCGAGGAACGGCTCGGAGTCGGTGCTGCCGTACTTCACCGCACCCAGCTTGGCGCTCATGCCGTACTGGGTGACCATCGAGCGGGCCATGGCGGTGGCCTTCTCGATGTCGTTGCCGGCGCCGGTGGTCGGCTCGTGGAAGACGAGCTCCTCGGCGGCGCGGCCACCGAGCGCGTACGCCAGGGTGTCGATCATCTCCGACCGGGTCTGGGTGTACTTGTCCTCGGTCGGGAGCACCAGGGTGTGGCCCAGGGAACGGCCACGCGGCAGGATCGTCACCTTGTGCACCGGGTCCAGGTTGGGCAGCGCGTGCGCCACCAGGGCGTGGCCGCCCTCGTGGTAGGCGGTGACCTTCTTCTCCTTGTCGCTCATCGCCCGCGTCTTGCGCTCGGGGCCGGCGATGACCCGGTCGATGGCCTCCTCGAGGGTGGCGTCGGTGATCACCGTCCCGTTGTGCCGGGCGGTGAGCAGCGCGGCCTCGTTGAGCACGTTCGCGAGGTCGGCCCCGGTGAAGCCGGGGGTGCGCCGGGCGACGGTCTCCAGGTCGACGTCGGGGGCCAGCGGCTTGCCGGTGGCGTGCACCTTCAGCACGGCGGTGCGACCGAGCAGGTCGGGACGGTCGACGGCGATCTGCCGGTCGAACCGGCCCGGGCGCAGCAGCGCCGGGTCCAGGATGTCGGGCCGGTTGGTGGCGGCGATCATGATGACACCGCCGCGGACGTCGAAGCCGTCCATCTCGACCAGCATCTGGTTCAGGGTCTGCTCGCGCTCGTCGTGGCCGCCGCCCATGCCGGCGCCGCGGTGCCGGCCGACGGCGTCGATCTCGTCGATGAAGA
>JAICZD010000184.1 GCA_025933855.1 Modestobacter sp.
GACCGCACCCCGGTGGAGCACAGCTACCTCGGCTACCCGATGAGCCAGTTCGACAAGGACGACGTCGAGGAGCTGGGGCTGCTCAAGCTGGACCTGCTGGGCATCCGGATGCAGTCGGCGATCGCGCACGCGATGGACGAGGTGGCCCGGGTCGACGGCCATGAGGTCGACATCGACGCCGTGCCGCGGGACGACCCGGCCACCTTCGAGCTGATCCGCAGCACCCGGACGCTGGGCATGTTCCAGATCGAGTCACCCGGCCAACGGGAACTGGTCGGCAAGTTCGGTCCGCAGACCTTCGAGGACCTCATCGTCGACATCTCGCTGTTCCGGCCCGGCCCGGTCAAGAGCGACATGGTGACCCCGTTCCTGATGGCCCGGAACGGCTGGCGCGACCCGGTGTACCTGCACCCCGCGCTGAAACCAGCGCTGGAGCAGACCGCCGGGGTGGTGGTCTTCCACGAGCAGGTGCTGATGGTCGTGGCGGCGATGACCGGCTGCTCGCTGGCCGAGGCCGACGAGGTGCGCCGCGCACTGGGGGAGCGCGACGCCCATCCGGAGGTGAAGGCCTGGTTCGCGCCCCGGGCGCTGGAGGAGGGCTTCGCCGTCGAGGTCGTCGAGCGGGTGTGGGAGGTGCTGGTCGCCTTCGGCTCGTTCGGGTTCTGCAAGGCGCACGCCGCGGCCTTCGCGCTGCCCACCTATCAGTCGGCCTGGCTGAAGACCCACCACACCGCGGCCTTCCTGGCCGGGGTGCTCACCCACGACCCCGGGATGTACCCCAAGCGGCTGATCCTCGACGACGCCCGCAACTTCGGGGTCCGGGTGCTCGGCCTGGACGTCAACGCCTCGGCCGGCACCTACCGGCTGGAGCGGGTGGACCCGCCGGAGGAGGAGACGGCCACCGCCCGGCCGTCCTGGATGCCGGCGGCGATGCCCGACCCGAACCGGTACGGCATCCGGCTGTCGCTGGCCGACGTCAAGGGCATCTCCGAGGAGGAGGTGGCCCGCATCATCGACGGGCAGCCCTACCGCTCGCTGGCCGACTTCTGGCAGCGGGCCCGGGTGTCCCGGCCGGTGGTGGAGCGGCTGGTGCTGGCCGGCGGGTTCGACTCGGTCTACGGCTTCGAGGTCCGCGACAGCGAGGGCGGCCGGCCCGCCCGGCGGCGGGAGCAGCTGACCCGCCGCGACCTGCTGCTGCAGATCGGCGAGCTGGACCGGTGGAGCCGCAGCGGGGCGAAGGCCGCCGGCACCGGGCAGCTCGGGCTCGAGTGGTTCGGCGCCGCCCAGGTCGGGGGTGGCCAGCCCGACGCCGACCGTCCCGACGCCGACCTGCTCGGTGCCGACCTGCTCGGTGCCGACCTGCTCGGTGCCGACCTGCCCGACGGCGGGGATGGTGCCGACGGAGGTCTGCCCGAGTTCGTCTCCCGCGGGCTGCCGGAATTCACCGACGCCGAGCGGGTGCGGGCCGAGCTGGAGGTGCTCGGCCTGGACGCCAGCCGGCACGTGGTCGACTTCTACCGGCCGTTCCTGGCCGCGCTCGGTGCCGTGCCCGCCGGCGACCTGCTGGGGTGCCGCAGCGGTGTGGAGGTGCTGGTGGCCGGGGTGAAGGTGGCCACCCAGACGCCGCCGATCCGGTCCGGCCGCCGGGTGGTGTTCGTGACCCTGGACGACGGGACCGGGTGCGCGGACTCCACCTTCTTCGAGGACGTGCAGGGTCCGTACGCCGCGACGGTGTTCCACGGGTGGCTGCTGGTCATCCGGGGGGTGCTGCGGCGCACCGGACCCCGCGGGGTGTCGATGCGGGCCACCGGGGCGTGGGAACTGCCGGCGCTGCACGAGGCGTGGGAGACCGGGGGGCTGGACGCGGTGGCCGAGTTGATGGTTGCGCCGGGCACCTACACCGAGCAGGCGATCGCCGGCGCGGCGGCCTCGCACGGCTCCCGCCCGGTGGTGGTCCGTCCCGTGCTGGTGCACCCGACCGGGTTCCGCATGTCGCCCTATGCCGACATCAAGCCCGCCGGCGACGACGCCAAGTCCGCGGCGCGGCGTGAGGCGGCCGGGGCGCCCCGCAAGCTGTGGCACTCCAGCCCCGGCAGCTCCGGCCACTGAAGAAGGGCCTCGCCGCCTCCCGCCACTCGCAAGCTCGCGGCGGGCCCCTGCGGCGAGGCCGTGGGTGCGGGGCCGTTCCAGCAGGGGAGGGCGGGTCGGCGGTGCCGCCACTAGGCTCGGACGGGTGCCCGTGACCGACCCCGCCGCCCTCGCGCAGCCCCCTGCCCGGACGGCGGCCATCTGGGCGGCCCTCGACCCGGTCGTCACCGCCCGGCCCCCGCTGCGGGTGCTCGACGTCGGCGGGGGCAGCGGCATGTTCGCCGTCCCCCTGGCCCAGCTCGGTCATGACGTCACCGTCGTCGACCCCAGCGCCGATGCGCTGGCGACCCTGCACCGCCGGGCCGACACCGCCGGCGTCGGCAGCCGGGTCCGCGGTGTGCAGGGCGACGGCGACCGCATGCACGCCGTCCTCGGGCACACCGCGTCGGCAGGTGCCGGAGCGCCGCCGGCCGGAGGCCTGTTCGACCTGGTGCTCTGCCACTCCGTGCTCGAGGTGGTCGACGACCCGGTCAGCACGCTGCGCGAGATCGCCGGCGTCCTGCGACCGGGAGGGCAGCTCAGCATCGCCACCGCCAACCGGGCCGGCGCCGTGCTGGCCCGGGCCGTGTCGGGTCATCCGGTGGAGGCCCGCGCGCTGCTGGAGGGCACCGACCCCGCACCCGGCCGGGCCCATCCGGTCCGCCGCCGGTTCAGCCCCGTCGAGCTGCTCGACCTGGTCGCCGGTGCCGGGCTGCAGCCGGGGGAGTGGCGCGGCGTCTCCGTCGTCGCCGACCTGCTCAGCGCCTCCTCCGGCGCCGACCCGGCCGCCGTGCGCAACCTGGAGCTGGCTCTTGCCGGGGCCTCGCCCTACCGGGACGTCGCCACCGGCCTGCACGTGCTGGCCACCCGCCCGTGACACCCGCGCCCCGTCCGGTCCCGTTCCGGGCCCGGCGCTAGCGATGAGCGTCCCGTCAGGGTCCCGCTCGGAGCCTGAGCGGAGTGGCGAGCAAGGAGTCCTTCATGCGGAGGACGGAGCCCGATCGCTGCCCGCGGACCTGGTCCGGCCCGTGTACGGTGCCGCCGGTCTCGGCGACGTGCTGCCCGGCGTCGCAGCCGCCCTCGGCGCCCCCGTCCGCCGCGGCGACCTGCCCACCGATCCGCTGGGGCTGACCGCAGTGCTGGCCGGAGCCCGCCGGGTCGCCGTGCTGCTGGTCGACGGCCTGGGCGCCGACCTGGTCCGCGCCCACCCCGACGTGGCGCCCGTGCTCAACGCGCTCGCCGCGCCGGTCGGCGACCTCGTCGCCCCCTGTCCCAGCACGACACCGGTCAGCCTGACCACCCTGGGCACCGGCCGCCCCCCGGGTACGCACGGCATCCTCGGTTTCGTCACCGACGTACCCGGTGAGGACCGCACCCTCAACCACGTGCACTGGACCGACGACCCCGACCCCCGGCAGTGGCAGGCGGTGCCCACCGTCTTCGAGCAGGCTGCCGGGCTGCCCAGCACGGTGGTGGGCCCGCACACCTTCGCCCGGTCCGGCCTCACCCGCGCCGCCTACCGCGGTGCGCACTACGCGCCGGCGTACAGCCCCGGCGACCTCGTCGCGGTCGTGCACCAGTCGCTGGCCGCCGCTCCCCGCACCCTGGTCTACGGCTACCACGCCGACCTCGACCTGACCGGTCACATCCGTGGCGTCGACTCGCCCAGCTGGCGCAACCAGCTCAGCGTCGTCGACCGCCTGGTCGAACAGCTCGTCGCCGGGCTGCCGGACGACGCGGCGCTGCTGGTCACCGCCGACCACGGCATGCTCGACGTCCCCGAGCACACCCGGCTGGACGCCGACGAGATACCGGAGCTGGCGGAGGGTGTCCGGGTGCTGGCCGGGGAACCGCGGGCCCGCTACGTGCACGCCCTTCCGGGGGCCGCCGACGACGTGCTGGCCACCTGGCGGGCGGTGCTCGGGTCCCGGGCCTGGGTGGTCAGCCGGGCGGAGGCCATCGACAGCGGGGTCTTCGGCCCGGTCGATCCGCAGCTGGCCGCCCGGATCGGGGACGTCGTCGCCCTGGCCCGGGGCGCCTGGGCGATCACCGCCACGGTGCGGGAGCGGTTCCCGTCGATGCTGACCGCTTACCACGGGTCGCTGACCAGCACCGAGCTGGCGATCCCGCTGCTGCTCGCCCGCGGGGCGGCGCTGGACTGACTGCTCGACGCTCAGGCGGACCCGGCCGGCGGCGACACCCGCAACGCCAGCGGATGCCAGGTCCGCCAGTGCCCCGGCTGCGCGGCGGTGCAGGTCAGCCGGTGCGCCTGGGCGGACAGCCGGCTCTCCACCGTCACGGCGACGTCGCCGGAGGGCCCGGCCAGCGTCACCGACCACCGCTCCGCCCCGGGCGTCGGGGAGTCCAGCCGTCGCACCTCCCGGGGCGGCAGGTCGGCGGCGCCCAGCAGGCCGAGCTCGGCGCGGGCATGGTGCTGCGCGGCCTGCGCCGGCGCGGCGAGCCCCGCCCGGCCGCGGAGCCACGGCAGCACCACCTGACCCCGATCCGCGGCGTACACCAGCTCCTCGCCGTCCCCGGCGACCTGCCCGTAGACGTGCCCGAAGGGCAGCACCAGCACGTTGGCGGCGAACCGGTCACCGCCCAGGTGGCTGGTCTCCCACACGTCACCCGGGTCGGCGGGCAGGGTTCGGGCGAGCGGCCGGCCGCGCACGGCGCAGCAGGTGTCGTGCGCCCCGTGCGTGCACACCAGGTAGGTGGGCGCCCGGGACGCCGTGCCCACGCTGCCGTCCCACGGCACGTCCAGCAGCTCGTCGTCGGTGGCCCGGGTCGACCACCACACGGTCTCCCGGCCCGGCGAGATGTCGGCCAGAGCCCACCGCCGTCCGGCGTCCGGCGTCCGGTCACCGGGACGGCGCACCAGCTGGATCCGGATGTCCAGCTCCCGTGCGCGCCGGGCCACCCGCGAGGCGGCGTGCCGGTCGAACCGCGATTCCAGCAGCGCGTCCCGGCCCCACGGGCCGGGCTGCTCGATCAGCAGCCAGCGGCGGGCCGGTGGTGCCGTCGCGGTGCACGAGTCGCCGCGCAGCAGGGCCTGCACCGAGCAGCGGGTGGGGTCGAGCCGGCCGGCGGGGTGGGATCGGGCGGTCGGCGCGCCGTCGGCGGCGACCCCGCGGACCGCTGGTGCGGGGTCGGTGCCGGGAGATGCGTCGTTTCCGCTCACCGGGGCGGGCGGGCCACTGCCTCGGGCACGATCGCCACTGCCTCGGGCACGATCGCCACTGCCTCGGGCACGATCGCCACTGCCTCGGTCACCAGGCGCCGGGCCAGGGCCAGCTGCTCGTCGCGGTCGAGGCCGGGCAGGTCGCCCACCTTCAGCTCACCGGCGGCGAGCAGCCCGGCCAGCGCCGGCCGGTGCGCGGCGGGCAGCTCCACCGACCGGCGCCCGGCGACCAGGGTGACGCGGTCGCCGACGGCGGCTCGCAGCTGGACCCGCAGCAGGGGACGGACCCGCAGCACGGTGTCGCCGTCGAGGGCGGCGGCCGCGGCCGACTGGGCCAGCGGGGCGACCGGCTGCGGCCGGACCTGGTTCCAGGTGCGGGCGCGCAGCCGGTCGGCGACCTGCGCCGGGTCCACCCCGTCCAGCCACCGGCGCAGCCCGGCCAGCACCGCCGTGACGTCGTCGGTCGCGGCGTCCGGGTCGGCCAGGTCGACGCCGAGCGGCAGCGATCCGCGCAGTTCCGGGTCGTCGGCGGCCAGTGTCCGGACCAGGTCCAGGGCCGACTCCACCGCACCCCACCGGGTGACCGGGTGGACGCCGACGGTCAGGTGGGCGCTGATCTCACCGAGCGCGACCGCGGAGTGCAGGTAACCGCGGGGCAGGTACAGCGCGTCGCCGGGGCGCAGCACCGTGTCGATGACCGGCGGGCGCTGCGCGGCGGCGGCGACCTCGGCCGCCCGGTCGGTCCACGGTTGGCTGCGCAGCGGGTCGGGGAGCACCGGCTCGTGGATGGTCCAGTGCTTTGCGCCGGCCACCTGCAGCACGAACACGTCGTGCACGTCGTAGTGCGGGGAGAAGCCGCGCGAGGACGGCGGGGTGATGTAGGCGTTGACCTGGGTGGGATGGCCGAGGTCGGCGGCCAGCTGGCCGGCGAAGTCGATCAGCGGCGGCCACAGCCGGTGCAGGCCCTGCAGGACGACCGTGCTGCCCTCGGCGAACAGCCGGAGCACGGAGTCGGAGGAGACCTGGTCGCCGACCTCGGCGCCGGCGCCTTGCGGGCTGGTGAACCGGGAGGGGTCGACGACGGCGCCGTCCTTGGCGATGCGCAGGAACGGGGTGCGCAGGCCGCGCACGCTGAGCAGTTCGTCGACCGCGTCGAGGCTGAGCAGGTCGGTGAAGGTCCCACCCAGGTCCGCGGCGCCGGAGAACAGCGGCCGGCGTGACCAGTGCTCCGCGGCGAAGACCTGCGGGTCGACGCGGATGCAGCGGCGCAGCGCCGGACAGGCGCCGTCCCCGGTCGGGGACGGCGCCTGGTCCTGCGAGGGCGGGGTGGTGGTCAGGCCGAACCGTCCGCGCCGCCGTCGGCACCGCCGTCCGCGCCGCCGTCGGCACCACCGTCGGCACCACCGTCGGCGCCACCATCGGCACCGCCGTCCGCGCCACCGTCGGAACC
>JAICZD010000144.1 GCA_025933855.1 Modestobacter sp.
CCTCGACCGCGGCATCGGCGGCCCCATCCTGTCCGCCTCCTCCTACTTCATGAAGAGCCCCCCCGTCCAGTACAGCGACAGCGAGGCCCGCGACGCCGTGGAAGCCTTCATCCGCGGCGACCTCGACCGCTGACAGAAAGGACCACCGTTCCCCCCACCCCTCGCAGGCTCGGGGCGGAACCCTGAACGGTGGCCGGTCCAGCACCCCACCGGGGGCCCGGACCCGACGGTCCGGGCCCCTCAGCTGCGCCTCCTAGTGTTCCTCCCATGTCGTTCCGCCGCCTTCCGCTGCTGGCGCTGCCGCTGCTGGTGCTGCTCACGCTCGTCACCGGTTGCGGGGGCGAGGACACGACGCAGCGCACCCCGGGCGACCCGATCACCGCCGCCGAGGCCGACGTGCTGTCCGGGCTGCTCTACCGGAACTTCCAGGCCGGCGGGGCGGACTTCGTGGTCACCGCCCCCTTCGCCGAGGGGGCGGAGCTCACGCTGACCGGCCAGATCGACTTCGCCCGCTCGATCGGCCGGGCCGAGGGGGTGACCCGGTACAGCGACGGGCGCCCCGAGGACACCCGCACGCTGGTGTTCACCGGCGACAGCCTCTGGTTCGGCGACGTCCCGGGGCTGTCCGAGGCGCTCGCCGCCGCCGGGCTGCCCGACGCGTCCTACATCCGCCGCCCGATCGCCACCACCACGGCCGCCGGCACCGGGTCCCTCATCGACGTGCTGGTCCAGCTGGTGCCGAGGCTGTCGGCCCGGGCACCGGACGACCCGCGCTCGTTCCTGGAGCGCAACTACACCTGGCAGGGCACCCGATCGGTGAACGGCAACCTCGCCGCCTTCTTCCGCAGCGGCACCGGGACGACGATCGCCGTCGCAGCAGACAGCAAGCTGCTCGTGCAGTACGTCACCCGGCTGCCCGACCAGAGTTTCGACGTCACCATCACGCTGACCGACCACGGCAAGCGGGAGATCGACCTGCCCGCCGACGCCCAGACCGTCGACGCCACGGCCCATCCGGACATCGCCGCCGCCGTCGGGGTGTGAAGCAGGACCGGGCCTGGACAGCACGAGAGGGGGCGGCCTCTTCCCCAGGCCGCCCCCTCCCGTAGTTGCTTTGATACCAGACCGGAGCCCGGTGGGGAAAGTGACACGCTGCCGCCGCCAGCGGCTCATCCGGCCGCAGTCAGTTGGCGGAGGGGTCCGACGGGGCGGTGGAGAGCACCGCCAGCCGGCCGGTCTGCCGGCGCAGGACGGCGTGCCACAGCTCGGGACCCGAGGCGCCGGCCAGCACGTCGGCCGGCGTGCCCGCCACGCAGGCCCACGCCCCCTCCGCCAGCTCGAGGGCCAGCTGGCCCTCCGACCACCCGGCGTAGCCGGCGAACACCCGCAGCCCGGTCAGCTCGCCGTCCAGGTCGTCGGGGTCGCAGTCCAGGTCGACCAGGTGCACCTGCCCGGCCACCTGCCGCAACCCGCTGTCCGGATCGGCCGGCCCGCCGGTGCTGCGAACGGCCAGGCACAGCGCGGTGTCGGTCTCGCACGGGCCGCCGACGTGGAACACCCCGGGCTCGACGGCCAGCTCCGACCAGCCGGGCAGCACGTCGCGGATCCGCACCTCGCTGGGACGCCCCAGCACGACGCCCAGGGTGCCGGTGTCGGAGTGGTCGAGGACGTAGACGACGGCGCCGGCGAACGTCGGGTCGGTCAGCACGGGCAGGGCCACCAGCAGCGAGCCCGGCCGGACGTCGTCCAGGCAGCCGACCGACAGCGCCGGTGCCGCGTACCGACGTCGCTTCCCCGACGCCTGTCCCGCAGCGGGACGACGATCGGGATCGGGGGAGGCGGGCACCGGGCTCATCGTGTCCAGTGTGCATCAGCCGCGACCGGTCGGGGTCCTCGACCGCCGCGCTTCCCCCGGCCCGCCGCGCCTGCCGGAACGGCGGTCGGCTGGCGGCCCGCGCTCATCGACGTACTGTGGTGGAGGTGCACCAGGACGCGACGAGAGTGCACGCGGCCGCGGCCGTGCAGCAGGCGGCGGGAGTGCGGGAGGCGGCCGGGGTGGAGTGGGCCGCTGACGGGCGGCCGGCGTCGACGACGGTGCGCCACCTGCTGCACCGCGGGGACTTCGTCCGGCTGCTGGCCACCCGGCTGTCGTCCCAGTTCGGCGACGGCGTGTTCCAGGCAGCGCTGGCCGGCACGGTGCTGTTCAACCCGCAGCGTGCCGCCGACCCGATCGACGTCGCCGCCGGGTTCGCGATCCTGCTGCTCCCGTACTCCCTGGTGGCACCGTTCGCCGGGGTGTGGCTGGACCGGTGGAGCCGCCGGCAGGTGCTGGTGGTGGCCAACACGGTGCGCGCCGTCCTGGTCGCCGGGGTGGCGGCGATGATCCTGGCCGACGTGCAGGGCACCGTCTTCTACCTGGCCGGCCTGGCCGTCTTCTCGGTCAACCGGTTCGTGCTGTCGGCCCTGTCCGCCGGGCTCCCGCACACCACCGACGAGGCGTCGCTGGTCTCGGCCAACGCGCTGTCCACGACATCGGGGGCGGTGGCCTCCGTGGTCGGCGGGGGTTCGGCGATCGTGGTCACGGCGCTGGCCGGATCGGCGAACGACGGCTACGCGGCACTGGCCCTGGTGTCCGCGCTGCCCTACCTGCTGGCCGCCGGGATCGCCCGCGGCTTCCACCGGGGGTACCTGGGGCCCGACCACCTGGCCGGGTCCGCGCGGGCCACCGCCCGCGACGTCCTGCACGGGATGGTGGCCGGCGCCCGGCACACCGTGCAGCACCCCCCGGCCGCCGCGACGCTGGCCGTGATGAGCGTGCACCGGCTCTTCTACGGGCTGCTCACGCTGATGACCCTGCTGCTGTACCGCAACAGCTTCGAGTCCTTCGGCCCCTTCTTCCCGGCCGGGCTGACCGGGCTGGGGGAGGTCCTGGCCGCCGGCGCGCTGGGCACCCTGCTGGCCGCCGCGGTGACCCCGGCGGTGGTGCGGCACCTGGGCAAGCCGCGCTGGATCACCGCCATGCTGGTGGCCGGCGGGGTGGGGCAGCTCGCCCTCGGCGCACCGTTCCGGCCGCCGAGCATCGTGGCGGCCGGGTTCGCGCTGGGCTTCGTCGCCCAGGCGATCAAGATCTGCGTGGACACCACCCTGCAGGAGACCGTCGAGGACGACTTCCGCGGCCGGGTGTTCTCCGTCTACGACACGCTGTTCAACGTCACGTTCGTGGTGGCGCTGCTCGCCGGGGCGCTGCTGCTGCCGGCGTCCGGGCTGTCCTACGCGATGCTCGTCGTGGTGGGCGTGGGCTACCTGCTCACCGCCCTCACCTTCGCCCTGTGGAGTCGCTCGAGTGCGGAAACCGTCGTCGAGGGACTCCACCCGGCGTCAGGCGACCAGTGCCCGGATCTCGGAAGCGCAGGTGCCGGGGTCGGCGCGCAGTCGTCGCACCGGGAAGCGCAGTAGCACCGACCCGGCCCCGTGCAGCGCGTTCTGGCGCGCCAGGACCGACCGCATGCCCCGGCCGGCATCCTCGACCGCAGCACGCAGCCATGGCGTCGCCCGCCGGCCCAGCGCATGCGTCTCCTGGACGAGATCGGGCACCGTGACGAGCCCACGCTGAAGGGCGTGGGAGACCACGTGGTCGACGTCCGCCCGGCGGAGCCGCCCGGGTTGCCACCGGAGTCGCAGAGGGCCGGGAACCGTCACTCTGCGACTCGACTCCACCACTCGAGGAGGGCGGCCTCGGCTTCCGAGGGGTCGAGCGGGCCGCGCTCGACCCGCAGCTCCTTGAGGACGCGCCAGGCCCGGCCGACCTCGGGGCCGGGGCCGATACCGAGCAGTTCCATGATCCGGTTCCCGTCCAGGTCGGGGCGGATGCGGGCGAGGTCCTCGGCCGCCGACAGGACGGCGATCCGCTCCTCGAGGGCGTCGTAGGTCGCCGCGAGCGCCGCGGCCCGGCGCCGGTTGCGGGTCGTGCAGTCCGAGCGCACCAGCTTGTGCAGCCGGGGGAGCAGGTCACCGGCGTCGGTCACGTAGCGGCGCACCGCGGAGTCGGTCCACTCGCCGCGGCCGTACCCGTGGAAGCGCAGGTGCAGGAAGGTCAGCCGGGACACCGCCTCGACGACGTCCTTGGGATACCGCAGGGCGGTCAGCCGCTTGCGCACCAGCTTGGCGCCGACCACCTCGTGGTGGTGGAAGGACACCCGCCCGCGCGCCTCGTGCCGCCGGGTGGCCGGCTTGCCGATGTCGTGCAGCAGCGCGGCCAGCCGCAGGACGAGGTCCGGGGACTCCGCCGCCGGGTCGGCCGTCTCCAGTGCGATCGCCCGGTCCAGCACGGTGAGGGAGTGGACGTAGACGTCCTTGTGCTGGTGGTGCTCGTCGATCTCCATCCGCAGCGCGGACAGCTCCGGCAGCACGACGTCGGCCAGCCCGGTGTCGACGAACAGCTCCAGCGCCGCCCGGGGCGCGGGGTTCAGCAGCGTGCGGGACAGCTCGTGCTGCACCCGCTCGGGGGTGATCCGGCCCAGCTCGGCGGACATCGCGGTCATCGCGGCGACGACCTCCTCGTCCGGGGTCAGCCCCAGCTGCGCCACGAACCGGACGGCGCGCAGCATCCGCAGCGGGTCGTCGGCGAAGGAGTCCACGGCGGCACCGGGGGTGCGGAGCCGGCCGGCCAGCAGGTCGCCCAGGCCGCCGAACGGGTCGGTCACCGTGCGGTCGGGGCCCAGCGAGACCGCCATCGCGTTGACGGTGAAGTCGCGACGGGCCAGGTCCCCCACCAGCGACGTGCCCCAGGCGACCTCGGGGTTGCGGGACTCCCGGTCGTAGCGGTCGGCCCGGAACGTGGTGATCTCCAGGCGCTCACCGCCGACCTCGGCCCCGACCGTGCCGAAGGCGATGCCGGTGTTCCACGTGGAACTGGCCCAGCCCCGCAGCACCTCCAGGGTCTGCTCCGGCCGGGCGTCGGTGGTGACGTCCAGGTCACCCGCCGGCCGGGCGACGCCGGTGGCCCTGGCCGACAGCAGCGCGTCCCGCACCGAGCCGCCGACCAGGTGCGCGGAGAAGCCGGAGGCGGCGAACCGCGCGCCCAGCTCGGTGAGCACGGGGGACAGGTCGACCAGCGCGCGCACCGTCTCCTGGACGGCCGGCGGAACGGGCTCGGCCGGAGGACGGCGGAACGGCTGCACGGGCACGACGGTCGAGGGTAGTGGCGTCCCCGGACACGGGTCCCGCTCCGCACCCGGCGCGTGGCCGGTTCGACGCCGGGGCTCGGCTCCCGCTGCGGTGCTCCCGGAGCTGCCGCCGGACAAGCGCTACCCTCTCGGCATGGCTGGGACGGGCGGGCGGCGACGCCCCGGCCGGCGACTGCGCCGGGTCGACGAGACGTCGGCAGGGGGCCTGGTCGTCGCCGACGACGAGGTCACCGGCCCCCGTGCGGCGCTCATCGGCCGCACCGACCGCCGGGGCCGGCTGCTCTGGTCCCTCCCCAAGGGCCACATCGAGGCCGGCGAGACCCCCGAGGACACCGCCGTCCGGGAGGTCGCCGAGGAGACCGGCATCATCGGCGAGGTGGTCGCGCCGCTGGGGATCATCGACTTCTGGTTCGTCGCGGACGGACGGCGGGTGCACAAGACGGTGCACCACTTCCTGCTGCGGGCGGTCGGCGGCGCGCTGTCCGACGCCGACGTGGAGGTCACCGAGGTCGCCTGGGTGCCGCTGACGGAGCTCAGCGGCCGGCTGGCCTACGCCGACGAGCGGGCCCTGGTCGAGCGCGCGCCGGCACTGCTGGCCGATACCGCGTGAGGAGGCGGGCCGCCGGCCGCGCCGACGGCCGCCCCTGCTCCACCCGGGACCGCTCCGCAGCCGGGGGCGCGCGACGGCTCGGTGCCGCCGTCGCCACCGCACTGCTCGCCGTGCTGGCGGTCGTCGTGGGGCCGCCGGCCGCGGCCGCGCCGGCGGGGGACGACGCGGCTCCCCCCGACGACCACCCGGTGCACCTGACCGTCGCCCGGATGGAGCCGCGCACCGTCACGCCCGGCTCCACCATCGTGCTCAGCGGAACCCTGGTCAACGACAGCGAGGACACCTTCACCGACCTCGCCGTCCGCCTGCAGCGCGGCGCCCTGCTGCCCGGTCGCCGCGCGCTGGCCGCCGAGCGGGCCGACCCGAGCGACGCCAACGTGGCGACCGGTTCCTTCCAGCCGGTGGCCGGGGAGCTGGACCCGGGGAAGTCCCTGGCGTTCAGCTACACCGCCACGCCCGCAGAGCTGCAGCTGACCGATGACGGCGTCTACCCGGCGCTGGTCAACGTCAACGGCACCCGCAGCGGCGGGGCCGCCGAGCGGGTCGGCGAGCTGTCCACCTACCTCGTCGTCCAGCCCGCCGCCCCGGCCGACCGGACGGCGGTGGCCTGGCTCTGGCCGTTCACCGACCGCCCGCACCGCAACGCCGGCGGCGCCTTCACCGACGACGCCCTGGCCGGTGAGCTGGCCCCCGGCGGCCGGCTCTTCCGCGCCCTGGCGGTGCTCGAGCAGCTGCCGCCGGCCCCGGGCTCGGACACCCCGCCGCCGGTGACCCTCGCCGTCGACCCCGCGTTGCTGGAGGAGGTCGCCGCCATGGCCGCCGGCCGCTACACCGTCGGCGACCGGGTCGGCGGCGGCACCGAGGACGCCGCCGACTTCCTCACCCGGCTGCGCCGGGTGGCCGCGGCGCACCCGGTGGCCGCGCTGCCCTACGCCGACGTGGACGCCGACGCGCTGGTGTCGGCCGGGCTGGACGCGGCGCTCACCCGCACCCTGCCGGGCACCCCCGAGGGGACGGCCCACCAGCCGGTGGGGGACGACGGCACCCCGGCCGGCGCCACCGGAGCGGACCGCGGGGGGGCGGAGGGCGACACCGGCGCGGGTGCCGCGATCGTCCGCGCCGTGCTCGGCGTCGCGCCCCGGACCGACCTGGCCTGGCCGGTGGGCGACACGGTGGACCCCGGCACCCTCGACGTGCTGGCCGGCGGCGGGGCCTCGACGGTCGTGCTCCCCGAGACCGCGCTGACCGGGGGCGACCGCGCCGTCGGCGCGGTGCCCGGCACGGTCGCGGCCGCCCGCTCCGACCTCTCCACCAGCACCGGGACGGCGACCGCGCTGGTGACCGACGACGAGCTGACCGCCGTGGTCGCCGCGGCCGGCACCGAACCGGGCGGTCCGCGGATCGCCGAGCAGCGGTACCTGGCCGAGCTGGCGGTGCTGACCGGCCGGCCGGCCGACGCCCAGCCGGACGACGCGCAGCCGGCCGTCGCCCGGACCGTGCTGGTGGCGCCGCCCCGGCAGGTGGACGCCGACCCCGTCTGGGCCAGCGCCATGATCGGCGACACGGTCACGCAGCCGTGGCTGGCCGCCGCCTCGGTCACCGACCTGGCCGACGGACCCGTCTCCGAAGCCGGCAGGCTGGCCCGTCCCGACCGGCCGGGCGGCGGGCTCGGCCGGGAGGGCATGGCCGTGATCGCCGGATCCGTCAGCGTCCGGAACGACTTCGCCGCCGCCGTCCCCGGTGATCCGGCCACGGCGCTGGCCGGCTACGACGCCGCGATCGCCCGGGCCGGCTCGGCCGCGTGGCGCGACGACCCGGCGGGCTTCACCGCCGCTGCCGAGGACCTGCGCCGGACCGTCACCGCGCTGCGCGACCGGGTGCGGCTGCTCGATCCCGCCGACGGCACCTACAGCCTCGCCTCCAGCGACGCGCCGCTGGTGCTCACCGTGCGGAACGACCTGCCGTTCGCCGTCGACGTCCGGCTGCAGCTGAGTGCCCGGGGCAACGTCGGCTTCAGCGCCGACGACGTCGGTGTCACCACCCTGCAACCGGAGTCGCGGACCACGATGCGGGTGCCCGCGCACGTCCGGCAGTCGGGCAGCTTCACGGTGACCGCGGCGCTCACCACGCCGACCGGCGGTCCGCTGGGCGAGCCGGTGCAGATGCAGGTGAAGAGCACCGCCTACGGCACGGTCACCGTGCTGATCACCCTGGGCGCCGCGGCGCTGCTGGGTCTGCTGTTCCTGCGCCGCCTGGTGCGGTTCCTGCTCGCCCGCCGGCGCGGCGCACCACCGGCCGAGGACCCGGCCGCGCTGGGCCCGCAGGGCGTTCCGCCGGTACGGAGCCCGGTGTGACCGGCCCCCCGACCGGCCATCCGCCGGTGCAGCCGGACGCCGGCCGACCCGGGCCGACGGCCGACAGCGACCGCCCCGGCCCGCACACCGGCGCCGGCCGACCCGGGCCACCGACGGACGCCGGCCGCCCATCCC
>JAICZD010000100.1 GCA_025933855.1 Modestobacter sp.
CAGGCCGACATCGGCCCGCGCGCCACGATGCCTGAGATGGAGGGCAAGGCGGCGCAGTTCAAGCGGTTCGCCGCCATCGACGCCTGGCCGATCGCGCTGGACACCCAGGACGTCGACGAGATCGTCCGCACCGTCGAGCTCATCGCGCCCGGCTTCGGCGGTATCAACCTCGAGGACATCTCCGCTCCGCGCTGCTTCGAGATCGAGGCGCGGTTGCGCGAGAAGCTGGACATCCCGGTCTTCCACGACGACCAGCACGGGACGGCGATCTGCGTGCTGGCCGCGCTGCGCAATGCGCTGCGGGTGGTCGACAAGCAGATGGAGACCGTGCAGATCGTGGTGGCCGGGGGTGGCGCGGCCGGGACGGCGATCGTGTCGCTGCTGCTGGAGGCCGGCGCCCGGCACGTGCTGGTCTGGGACCGGGAGGGCATCCTGTCCCCGGACGACGAGCGGCTGTCCGCGGCCAAGCGGGACCTGGCCGGGCGCACCAACCCCGCGTGCCGGCGCGGTGAGCTGCCCGACGCGCTGGTGGGCGCGGACGTGTTCATCGGGGTCAGCGCGGCCAACGTGCTGCCGGTCGAGGCGCTGGCCGGGATGAACGAGCGGGCGGTCGTCTTCCCGATGGCGAACCCGACCCCCGACGTCGACCCGGTGCGGGCCCGGCAGCACGCCGCGGTCGTCGCCTCCGGCCGGTCGGACCTGCCGAACCAGATCAACAACGTGCTGGCGTTCCCCGGCGTCTTCCGCGGCCTGCTCGACGCCCGCGCCAAGGAGATCCGCCCGGGGATGCTGCTGGCCGCCGCCGACGCGCTGGCCGCCGTCGTGAAGGACGACCAGCTCAACGCGAACTACATCATCCCCAGCGTCTTCGACCCCGCCGTGGCCCAGGCCGTCGCCGCCGCGGTGGCGCAGTCGGCGCGCGAGGAGCCGGGCGCCACCGTGAAGCTCGACGAGGAGCCGCACCTCTCCGCCTGACGGCAGCGGCTCCTTCCGAATGGGGACGGCGCCTGGACGCGGTGTCGTCCCGAGGATGACCATGTCGCCGTGCCCGAGTTGCCCGAGGTGGAGGCGCTGGCTGCGTTCCTCCGCGAGAACGCCGTCGGCCGCGTCGTCACGCGGGTCGACCTGGCCGCCGTCCAGGCGATCAAGACCTTCGACCCGCCGCTGTCGGCTCTCGGCGGGCTGGAGCTGAGTGGGGCCTCCCGGGTCGGCAAGTTCCTGGACCTCGACGTCTCCGGGCTGCACCTGGTGGTGCACCTGGCCCGCGCCGGCTGGCTGCACTGGCGCACCGCGCTCCCCCCGGCGCCGCCCAAGCCGGGCAAGGGGCCACTGGCGTTGCGGGTGCACCTGGCCGCCGAGGGCGACGCGCCGCCCGACGGGTTCGACCTCACCGAGGCCGGCACGCGCAAGGGGCTGGCGGTCTACGTCGTCCGCAGCAGCACCGACGTGCCGGGCATCGCCCGGCTGGGCCCGGACGCGCTGACCGTGGACCGCGACCAGTTCGCCGCCCTGCTGGCCGGCCGGCACGGCCAGCTCAAGGGCACGCTCACCGACCAGACGCTGGTCGCCGGCATCGGCAACGCCTACTCCGACGAGATCCTGCACGCCGCGAAGCTGTCGCCGTTCAAGCCGGCCGACAAGCTCACCGACGACGAACTGGTCCGTCTCTACGACGCCGTGCGCGCGACGCTGACCGACGCCCTCGCCCGGCAGGTGGGGCAGAAGGCGGCCACGCTGAAGGGTGAGAAGCGGTCCGGGCTGCGGGTGCATGCCCGCACCGGGCTGCCGTGCCCGGTCTGCGGCGACACCGTGCGCGAGGTCAGCTTCGCCGACACGTCGCTGCAGTACTGCCCGACCTGCCAGACCGGCGGGAAACCGCTGGCCGACCGCCGGCTGTCCAAGCTCCTGCGTTGAGGGAAGGACCCCGTCCTGCCCACCCTTCGCAAGCTCAGGTGGGCCCCTGGACGGGGCCAATTCCAGCTAGTGGTCGTAGCCGACGCGGTCGACCTTGCGGTGGTACCGGGCGCCGAGCAGACCGCCCAGCACGGCGGCCACCAGCGTCACCACCAGGACGGCGACCAGGGCGACGACGCCGGCCGTGGTGGCGGTGCCCTCGTCGATCGGGATGCGCGGCAGGTCCAGCTGGGACAGCACGTTGTACTGCGAGCCGAACACCAGGCCGGCCAGCGCCAGCAGCAGCACCACGACCAGGCCGATGACCCAGACGGCCACGCCCTGCTTCGCGCCGTCGAAGCGGGCCATCCGGCCGGCCACGTACCCGCCGGCGAGGTAGGCGAGGAAGAGCAGGACGAGCAGCGCGATGCCGCCGCCGATGCCGATCGCGCCCGCCGAGTTCACCGCCTCGTCCGGGGTGTCCACGTTCTGCGTCAGCCCCAGGGCCACCCCGGCGGCCGACAGCGCGGCCAGCAGCAGGACGGCGATCCCGTTCGCCGACAGCCAGCCGAAGAACGCCGACCCCCCGGAGATGCCGCCATAGCGGGCCCGCTGGGCGGCGACCACCTCGCGGCGGGAGGCAGGCGCCGCGGGGGGCTCGGCGACGGGCGCGACCGCCGGCCCTCCCACCCGCGTCGGGGACGGCTCTCCCGGGGCGGCCGGGATCGTCGGGGTGCGGTCGGTCGCCGGCGCGCCGCCCGGTGCCGGCGCCCTCGGGTCGACCGCGACGGTGGGTGTCGCGTCGGCGTAGGAGGCCGTCGGGTCGTCGATCCGGGTCGGCTGGTCGGCCGCCGCCCGCCCGGGCGTACCCACGCCGCTGGCGACCGTGCTGCCGTGCGCATCGCCGCCGGATCCGGTCGAGGGGATGGTGGTGATCCGGTTGGTGGGATCGGGGTCGTTGTCTCGGCGGTGGCCGGGCATGTCGGTCCTCCCTCGTCGACCCGGTCTGGATCGTTCCGCTCACCGTGCCCACCGGCGGGCGTGATCAATCCTGGCGCGGCACGATGGCGGCCATGGCCTGGGTGACCTTCGACCTGTTCAGCGCGCTGATCGACGCCCGGACGGGTGGCTCGGCGGCGCTGTCCGCGATCGCGGCGGCGCACGGCTGGAGCGTCGCGGGATCCGACCTCTACGACGACTGGGACGCCCGCAACAAGGCCAGCCAGAAGGACACCCCGGACGACGACGGCAGCCCCTGGGTGCCCTTCGCCGAGCACTGCCGCCGGGCGCTGGCCGCCACCTACGCCGCCCGCGAGCTGTCCGCCGACGCCGGATCCGACACCGCCGCGCTGCTGGCGACCCTGCCCGACTGGCCGCTGTGGCCCGACGTCGCCGCCGCCCTCCCGGAGATCGCCCGCAAGCACCGGGTGGGCATCCTGTCCAACGTCGACGACGCGCTGTTCCACCGCACCCGGGTCGCGCCGCTGGTCCCCGACGACGGGGCCGTGCTCACCAGCGAGCGGCTGCACGCCTACAAGCCGCACCCGCGGCTGTACCGCCGCGCCGCCGCGGCCGGGGTCGACCTGCACGTGCCGGCCTCGGCCCGGGACACCCGCGGGGCGCTGGAGGCCGGGCTGGCCGTCGTCCGGGTGCGGCGGCCCGGCCACCGGGTCGATCCCGACGGCCCGCAGCCGGCGCACGAGATCGAGGACCTGACCGGGTTGCCCGAGGTGCTGCGGTCCCTCGTCTGATCCGGAGCGCCGTCCCCGTCAGTTTCGGGGGCTGAGCCCCTCCGACCGGCCGGGCGAGCGCCCGCCGGTTCCGGCGGCCGGGAGGTCGTCGTCCGCAGAGCCGTCCGCGGAGCCGTCCGCAGAGCCGACCGCGGACCACCAGTCGGCCGGCGGCGGCGGAGCGAGCACGTCGATCCGCTCGCCCGGCCGCGGCACGACCAGCCGGACGCCGCCGCGGAGAGCCCCGGCGGCCAGCCGCTGGACCGGCTCGGCCCACCGGTGGAAGGCCAGGTTGAACGTGGCCCAGTGCACCGGCACCAGCACGTCCCCGCCGAGGTCGCCGTGAGCCCTCAGCGCCTCCTCCGGGTCCATGTGGATGGCCCGCCACGCCTCGTTGTAGGCGCCGACCGGCAGCAGCGTCAGGTCGAAGGGGCCCAGCCGGGCACCGATCGCGGCGAACGCCGGGGTGTAGCCGGTGTCGCCGCCGAAGTACACCCGGTGCCGTGGCCCGGCGAGCGCCCACGACGCCCAGAGCGTGGTGTCGCGGGCGAACGAGCGGCCGGAGAAGTGGCGGGCCTCGGTGCAGGTCACGGTCAGGCCGGCCACGGAGGTGGCGCCGTCCCACTCCAGCTCGACGATCCGGTCCGCGGGTACTCCCCAGCCGCGCAGGTGCACGCCCACCCCGATCGGGACGACGAACGGTGCGGACTGGGTGCGCAGCAGCTCCCGGACGGTGGGCAGGTCCAGGTGGTCGTAGTGGTCGTGGCTGATCAGCACCGCGTCCACCGGCGGCAGGTCGGCGACCGGGGTCGGCGGCTCGTGCAGCCGCCGGGGGCCCACCAGCGGGGACGGCGACACCCGCTCGCCCCACACCGGGTCGAGCAGCACCCGCCGGCCGTCGATCTCCACGAGCGCGCTGGAGTGGCCGAACCAGGTGACCGCCAGCTCACCCGCGTGCTCGGGGAAGTGCGGTCGGAGGACGGGCACCGGCCGGGCCGGCACCCCGTTGTGCCGGTCCTCGCGCATCTGGCGCAGCAGCCCGGTGCGCGCGGCGGCCGGCGGAACGGCGGGGCTGGGCAGCGTGTTGTGGAACTTCCCCTCGCTGAACTGCGCGGCGCCGGCGACGGTGGGCCGCAGTTCCCGGCGACCGGCGCCGAGCGCGGTGGGCAGGCCCTGGGCGGCGCGCACCACCCAGCTCGCGGGGCGGGCGAGGGCGGCGGCGGTCAGGGCGGCGGTGAGAGCGGCGCTGCGGCGGGAGGACGGCACGTCCCCAGCATCCCCCGGCCGGCCGTGCCCGTGCCGGGGGATCGGCGCAGCTGGCTAGAGTCGGCGCGCGAGCGGGGGCCGGCCGGCGCCCCGCCCGGCCAGGAGGACCCGCCCGATGACCCGCCGCACCGCCACCCGGGTACTGCTCGCCATCCCCCTCGCCGTCGCCCTGTCGCTGCCCCTCGCCGGTTGCGGCGACGGCGGGGCGGCCCCGGGCTCGGGGGCGGCGTCCGCGGCCTCGTCCGATACGCCGTCCGGTGCGCAGCCGACGACGGCGTGCGCCACCGTGGCCGCGACGGCAGCGCCGCCGGCCGAGGTGTCCACCGACCTGGCCCAGGCGCCGCAGGTGCCGCCGTCGGACGGTCCGCCGCCCTGCGACCTGGTGATCAGCGACGTCGTGGTCGGCACCGGCCCGGCGGCGGTCGCCGGCGCCACCGCGGCGGTCAAGTACGTGGGTGCCTTCTACGAGACCGGTGAGGAGTTCGACTCCTCCTGGAGCCGGGGCGCCGACGAGACCCTGCCGGTCACCCTCGGGGAGGGCCGGGTGATCCCCGGCTTCGAGCAGGCGATCACCGGCATGGCGGTCGGCGGACGGCGGATGGTCACCATCCCCAGCGACCTGGCGTACGGGCCGCAGGGGCAGGGGCCCATTCCCGGCGGCGCGACCCTGGTGTTCGTCCTGGACCTGGTGTCCGTCAGCGCCTGACCGCCTCCTGGCCCGGGCGCCCGACCGCCCCCTCTCCCGCGGAAGGAGGGTCGGTGCCTGCTGGCAGGGTCCTCGACGTGCGCACACCCCTCGGCCCGGCGTTCCGGCGGCTCTTCCTCGCCAGCGCCGCCTCCAACGTGGCCGACGGGGTCGTCCGGGTCGCGCTCCCGCTGCTGGCGGCCGGCCTCACCCGGGACCCGGTGCTGGTCGCCGGGCTGACGGCGCTGGCCTTCCTGCCGTGGCTGCTGTTCGCGCTGCCGGCCGGGGCCGTGGTCGACCGGGTGGACCGGAAGCGGGCCATGGCCGCGGCCAACACCGTCCGCGCGCTGGCGCTCGGCGGGCTCGCGGTCGCCGCCGGAACCGGGACGGCGTCGATCGCCGTCCTGTACCTCGTCGCCTTCGCCGTCGGGATAGCGGAGACCTTCTACGACAGCGCCGCCCGGGCGGTGCGGCCGCAGGTGGTCGGCCGCGAGCAGCTGGACCGGGGCAACTCGCTGCTGACGGTGGGGGAGACCGCAGGAGAGGGGTTCGTCGGGGCGCCGATCGGCGCGGCGCTGTTCGCGGTCGCCGTCGCCGCGCCCTTCGTCACCAGCGTCGCCGCGTACGCCGTCGCGGCGGTGGCGGTGAGCAGCATCGCCGGCAGCCACCGTCCGGCCCGCGCCGCCGGGCAGGCAGCGACCAGCCTCCGCACGGACGTCGCGGACGGGGTCGGCTGGCTGTGGCGGCACCGGTTCCTGCGCGGGCTGACGCTCGTCTCCGCGGTCACCTCGGGCCTGCAGTCGCTGACCACCGGCGTCCTGGTGCTGTGGGCGCTGGACGTGCTGCACGTCGGGGACGCCGGGTTCGGGCTGCTGACGACCGCCTCGGGGGTGGGCGCGGTGGTCGGCGGGCTCGTCGCCGCACCGCTGGCCGGCCGGCTCGGCCGGTCGACGACGCTGGTGCTCGGCGCGGGGGTGGCTGCCGCGGCGACCGCGGTCGCCGGGCTGGTGACCAACGGGTTCGTGGCCGGTGGGCTGCTCGCGCTGGGCGCGGCCGGGGTGATGTTCTGGAACGTCCTGACCATGTCGCTGCGCCAGGCGCTGATCCCCGAGGAGCTGTTCGGCCGGGTCCAGGGCGGCTATCGCACCCTGGTCTGGGGCGCGATCCCTGCCGGAGCGCTGCTCGGCGGGCTGCTCGCCGGCGCGACCAGCGTCGCCACGGTGTTCGTGCTGTCCGGTTGCGCCCAGCTGCTGGTCGCGGGCACCCTCTGGCGGCTGCTGGCCGTGCACCGGGACGTCGTCGGCGGTGCGTTCGCGGTGGCCGCGGGGCCGACCGGCGGCCAGTCGTCACCAGGCGGCCCTGATCAGGATCACCCGGGGCCGTGGGCTGCGCGTGAGGTGTCCGGGTCACGATCGGGCGAAAATATGCCGCCGACCACTCCCTTGGAGAACCCCGGCAACCTAAGGTGACCGCGATCCAGCCACTCAGGCAACGCACAGCAAGGGGAATCCGTGACCCAACCCGAACGCAGGCTGCTGACTCCGGAGGAGTACCGCGCAGCTCAGGACTCCCCCGAGTTCACCGAGCTGCGCCGACGGTTCCGCAGCTTCGCCGTCCCGATGACCGTTGCCTTCCTGCTGTGGTACCTGCTGTACGTGCTGCTGTCGAGCTACGCGCACGGCTTCATGTCCACCCGGGTCTTCGGCAACGTCAACATCGGCCTGCTGTTCGGGCTCCTCCAGTTCGTCTCGACCTTCGTGATCACCCAGCTGTACGTGCGGCACGCCGGCCGCAGCACCGACCCGATCGCCGACGAGATGCGGGAGCGGCTCGAAGGCCACGAGTACGACCGCTCGCGGACCGCCCGGCACGCAGAGCCCGAGGAGACCAGCCGTGGTTGACGTGATCGCCGCCGACAGCGGCACGATCGGTGACCCGACGGTCAACATCTCGATCTTCGGTGTGTTCGTCCTGATCACCCTGGTGATCACCTTCCGGGCCAGCCGGAACAACAAGAGCGCGGCCGACTACTACGCCGCCGGGCGGAACATCTCCAGCACCCAGAACGGCCTGGCGATCTCCGGCGACTACCTCTCCGCGGCCTCCTTCCTCGGCATCGCCGGGGCGATCGCGGTCAACGGGTACGACGGCTTCCTGTACTCGATCGGCTTCCTGGTCGCCTGGCTGGTCGCCCTGCTGCTGGTCGCCGAGCTGCTGCGCAACACCGCCCGGTTCACCATGGCCGACGTCCTGGCGTTCCGGATGCGGCAGGGCCCGGTACGGACGGCGGCGGCGATCTCCACCCTGGCGGTCTCGCTGTTCTACCTGCTGGCCCAGATGGCCGGCGCCGGCGGCCTGGTCACCCTGCTGCTCGGGCTCACCGGCGAAGGGGCCCAGGCCCTCGTCGTGGTGGTCGTCGGCGCGCTGATGATCTTCTACGTGCTGGTCGGCGGCATGCGCGGCACCACCTACGTGCAGGTCATCAAGGCCTCGCTGCTCATCGTCGGCGCGCTGGTGATGACCTTCTGGGTGCTGGGCAAGTACGGGTTCAACCTCTCCTCGCTGCTGGGCGGCGCCGCCGAGCAGGGTGGCGAGGCGGTCATCGACCCGGGCAAGCAGTACGGCATCAGCGGGGCCTCGAAGCTGGACTTCATCTCCCTGGCGCTGGCCCTGGTGCTCGGCACCGCCGGGCTGCCGCACGTGCTGATGCGGTTCTACACGGTCCCGACGTCCAAGGACGCCCGCCGGTCCGTCGTCTGGGCCATCTGGCTGATCGGCATCTTCTACCTGTTCAGCCTGGTCATCGGCTACGGCGCCGGTGCGCTGGTGGGCCCGGCCGCGATCGTGGCCGCGCCCGGTGGGGTCAACGCGGCAGCCCCGCTGCTGGCGTTCGAGCTCGGCGGCACGGTGCTGCTCGGCATCATCTCCGGGGTGGCCTTCGCGACCATCCTGGCCGTGGTCGCCGGGCTGACGATCACCGCGTCGGCGTCCTTCGCGCACGACATCTACGCCTCGGTGATCAAGAAGGGGAACGTCCGGGCGGACGCCGAGGTCCGGGTCGCCCGGATCACCGCGGTGGTCATCGGCGCGGCGTCGATCGGGCTCGGCATCCTGGCGCTGCAGGCCGGCATCAACATCGCCTTCCTGGTGGCGCTCGCCTTCGCCATCGCCGCCTCGGCGAACCTGCCGACGATCCTCTACACCTTGTTCTGGAAGGACTTCACCACCCAGGGTGCGCTGTGGTCGATCTACGGCGGGCTGATCTCCTGCCTGACGCTGATCCTGTTCTCCCCGGTGGTGTCCGGCGCGCCGGTCAACGCGACGACCGGCAAGAGCACGTCGCTGCTGCAGGACGTCGACTTCTCCTGGTTCCCGCTGAACAATCCCGGCCTGGTCTCCATCCCGCTGTCGTTCCTGCTCGGCTGGCTGGGCACCAAGCTGTCCAAGGAGGCGCCGGACGTCGACAAGTACGCCGAGCTCGAGGTCCGGTCGCTGACCGGCATCGGCGCGGAGAAGGCCGTCCAGCACTGACCGCCGCCGACCGGACGCCGCGAGGCGCGTCTCCCGTCGGGAGGCGCGCCTCGTGCCGTCCCGGGACGTCGTGACCGCGGCCCGGGGCGGGGACCGCCCGATCGTGCTGCTCGACGTCGACGGCGTCCTCAACGCCCTGCAGCCGGACCTGCCGGACGGCTGGCGACGCGGCCTGGTGAACGGCTACATCATCTCCTGGGACCCGTCGGTCACCGCCCGGCTGCGTGCCTGGCACGACTCCGGGCTGGTCGAGCTGCACTGGCTCACCACCTGGACCGAGGACGCCGACCGGCTGCTCGCCGAGCCGATGGGGCTGCCCCGGGGCCTGCGGACGCACTCCCGGGACGCCGCCCCCACCGGCTACGCCGCCGCCTCCCGGGGGTCGGCCGGGTGGTGGAAGCTGGCCCACGCCCGGGAGGTCGCCGAGGCCGAGCCCGGGCGGCGCATCGTCTGGATCGACGACGACCTGGCCGACGCCACGCTCGGGGCCGGTGACTGGCTGCTGGCCAACCAGCAGGTGCTGGTGGTCGCGCCGGACCTGCTGACCGGCCTGACCCACGCCGAACTCGACGCCATCGAGGGATGGATCGGGGAGCCCCGGGGTGAGGCCGGAGGGCCGTAGGCGACCACCAGGCAGCCGGCCACGGCGTGCTCGGCGGGAGACGTGAGCGCCAGGGAGTCGTGAGCGCCAGGGAGTGCGGTCGGTCGCGTGTCGCGAGCCCGGGTCACGGGCACCTCCGGAGTGCGGTCGGTCAGCCACGCCGGCCGCGGTGCAACCGGGGAGCGCTGTGGGGGAACCGGGCGCCGGGGCTGGGCGCCGTCCTCGAGTCGACGTGGTGGTCATCGACGACCACCCGCTGTTCAGCCGCGGGCTGGAGCTGCTGCTGCCGCCGGAGAGCAACGGGCGGGTGCGGGTGGTGGGCACCACGGACGACGCCTCGGCCGGGGCCGCGCTGGTGCGCCGCTGCCACGCCGATGTCGCCGTCGTCGACCTGCACATCCCGCCACCGGGAGGAACGCGGGCCATCGCGGCGATCCGAAGGGCCGAGCCGCTGGTCCGCATCGTCGCGCTGTCCGGACTCGCCGAGGCCGACGCCGCGCTGGACGCCCTGCGCGCCGGCGCCGCCGGCTTCCTGCCGAAGACGGCCGGCCCGGAGGCCCTGGTGCGCCCGCTGCTCGCCGTCCTGGACGGCTGGGCGGTGCTGCCCGAGGCGCTGCTGCGCCAACTGCTGGAGGACGCCGCGCCCGCCGCGGGACACGACGTGGCCGCGTCGCTGTCCGCCGACGACCGGCGGCTGTGGCGGCTGGTGGTCGCCGGCACGAGCACCGTCGACATCGCCACGACCCTGCACGTCTCGGAACGGACGGTGAAGCGGCTGGTGGCGCAGCTGCTGCGGCGGCTGAAGGTGGCCACCCGGGTGGAGGCCGCCGCGCTCGCCGGCCGGGTCGGCCTCGGGCCCGAGGGCGGCGTCCCCGGGCGGTGAGCGGGCAGCCTGCCGCCCCGGATACCCGGTCCGCCGGGTCGACCCGCCGAGCAGCCGATCCAGCCGCGTCGCAGCGCGGCCCCGGGTCGGGGCGGGACCGGGGCCGGTGATTGGCTGCGGGCATGTCTGCGCGGATCCTCCTGCTCGGCGCCACCGGGCACACCGGCGGGCGAACCGCACGGGCGCTGGTGGAGCGCGGCGCCCGGCCGGTGCTGATCGGCCGCGACCCGGCCCGCCTCGCGCCGCTGGCCACCGAGCTC
>JAICZD010000070.1 GCA_025933855.1 Modestobacter sp.
CAGGACCCGGGCGTGCCCGGCGGCCGCGGGCTGGCGCTGTTCGTCAGCAACGACAACCTCCGCAAGGGCGCCGCCCTCAACACCGTCCAGATCGCGGAGTTGATTGCGACCCTCCGGGCCGCACCGCGGCCAGGAGCCGTCCCCGGCCTGCGCTGAGCCGTTGCGGAGCGGCCTACGGGTACGGACCGGCGGAGCCGGGCCCGCCGGAGCGGGGGCCCGGAGGGCTCCCCGAGGGCGGGCGGGTATCGGCTCCGAGCCCGTCGGGGACGGCTCCTGATCGCGGTGCGGCCCGACAGGGTCGCAGTGTCATCGCAGAGTTAGGGCGACACATGTCGCAGCGCGAAGTCCAGCGCCGCCTCGACCTGGCGGATGGTCTCCTCGATGACCAGCGAGCCGTGGCCGGCGTCGAACCGGTACACCTCGTGCGGCTTGCCCCGTTCCTGCAGCGCGGCCAGGTAGTTGTCGATCTGCCGGATCGGGCAGCGCGGGTCGTTCGCGCCGGCCACCACGAGCACCGGCGCGGCGACCGCGTCGACGTAGGTCAGCGGGGAGGAGCGCACGTAGACGTCGCGCACCTCCTCCGGTGACCCGCCGAACAGCGCGCGGTCGTAGGCGCGCAGCCCTTCCATCTCGTCCTCGTAGGAGGCCAGGTAGTCGGCCACCGGGACCTCGGCGATACCCGCCGCCCAGCGATCGGGCTGGGTGCCCAGGCCCAGCAGGGTCAGGAACCCGCCCCAGGAGCCCCCGGACAGGATCGCCCGAGCCGGGTCGACCACGCCCTCGGCGACCAGCGCGTCGTACACCGCGGCGACGTCCTCCAGCTCGGTCAGCCCCGGCCGGCCGGTCAGCGCGTCGCGCCACTGGCTGCCGTAGCCGCTGGAGCCGCGGTAGTTGACGTGCACCACGGCGTAGCCGGCGTCCACGTAAGCGGCCCGGCGGGCCCGGTAGGAGTCGTCGTCCTGGGCCTCCGGCCCGCCGTGCACCAGGAAGGCCGTGGCGTGGGGAGCCGCACCCGCCGGCCGGATCAGCAGGGCGTGCACGTCGCCGCCGGGACCGGGGACCCAGCGGTCCTCGACCGGATAGCCGGCCGGGGGCTCCTCGCCCGGGGCGGCCAGCACGACGGGCCCGTCCGCCCGGCGGATCACCGGCGGCTGAGCCGAGGAGGACCAGGCGAGCTCCACGCTGCCGTCCGGGCGAACGGTCGCGCCGCGGACGACGCCGCGCGGCGTGTCCAGCGCCTGCAGCGCCCCGGTGACCAGGTCGTAGCGGTACAGCTCGCTGCGGGCCGCCGAGTCGTGGCCCACCAGCAGCGCGGTGCCGTCGGGATACCAGTCGGCGGTGACGTCGCCGGGCAGATCGAGCGACAGCTCGGTCTCCAGGCCGGTGGCGACGTCCCAGATCAGCAGTTCCTCCCGGCCGCGGCGCTCGTGCCCGACCAGCAGGCGGGTGTCCCCGGGCCGGGGCGCGAAGGCGAGGGCGTGCAGGCCCCGGCCCTCGCCGTCCCACTTCTCCGCGACCACGGACCGGTCGCCGGTGCGCAGCACCCGCAGCGCCGGATACCGCGGGTCGCCGTGCTCGGAGTGGGAGAAGACCAGCAGCGCGTCGTCGTGGGACAGCGCGTCGACCGACGCGGGGGCCGGGTGGCGGTAGAAGACCGACGGCGGGCCGCCGAGCGGGCCGAGCCACAGCTCGCTGCCGTCGTCGGTGGACCGGCCGACGGCGACCACCGTGCGCCCGACCTCCAGGCCCGCGGGGTAGGCGGGGGCGACGTCGGGCAGCGCCAGGGTGTCGTCGCTGCCGCCGAAGGGCTGGGTGTACCAGCTGCCGAACTCGTCGCCGTCGGTGTCGGCGAACCACCAGATCGTCTCGCCGTCCGGGCTGATGGTGCTCGACAGCGTGCCGTTGGGCCGGTCGGTGACCTGGCGGTGGTGGTCGGTGCTGCGGTCCCAGGCGTACTGCTCGACCACGCCGCTGACGTCCGAGGCGTACAGGCAGCGGTGGGGAGCGTCCTCCGCCCACTCGGGCAGGCTGATCCGGGGAGCGCGGAAGCGGGCCTGCCAGCGGGCGGTGACCTCGGGTGGCAGGGCGGTGGTCGGCATCGGCTGGGCGCTCACCGGGTCATCTTCCCCCGGCACCGGCTCCGGCCGTCGCGCCGTCCCCGGTCCAGCCCCCGGCGCGGGCGCCGGCCTCGGCCAGGGACTGCTCGCGCCCCTCGACGGCGGCGTCCCGGACGTCACCGATCAGCTGCTCCAGCACGTCCTCCAGCGCGACCAGCCCGAGTGTCCGCCCGCCGGCCACCACCCGGCCCAGGTGTGCGCCGGCCCGGCGCATGGCCTGCAGCACCTCCGGCAGCGGCTCCTCCGGCGACAGCTCGACGAAGGCGTTCACCGCCTGGTCGGGTATCGGCTGGTCGCGGGACGTCGGACCCGTGCCCAGCACGTCCTTCACGTGCACGTAGCCGCTCAGCGAACCGTCCGGCCCGCGCATCGGGTAGCGGCTGTAGCCGTGCTCGGCGACGACCCCCTCGAGGTCGCGGGGGGTGGAGTTCCGCGGCACGGTGACCAGTGACCCGGGGTCGAGCAGCACCGATCGCGCGTCGTGGGACTCGAAGGTGAGCGCGCCCGCCGCCAGCTCGCTGACCTCGCTGCCCAGCAGACCCTCCTGCCGGGACTGGCTGATCATCGAGCGGATCTCGGACTCGTCGAAGCTGGCGGCGACCTCGTCGGTCGGGGTCACCCCGAACAGCCGGACGAACCCGTTGGCGGTGACGTTGAAGAACCAGATGAACGGCCGGAGCAGCCGGACCAGCACGGCCAGCGGAGGGCCGAGCGCGATGGCCGCGCGGTCGGGGCCGGCGATGGTGACGTTCTTGGGCACCATCTCGCCCAGCACCATGTGCAGCACCGTCACCAGCGCGAGGGCGACGACCAGGGCCACCGGGTGCAGCAGCTGCTCCGGTGCACCCACCGCCGCCAGCGGGGCCTCGATCAGGTGCGCCACCGCCGGCTCGCCGACGGCACCGAGGCCCAGCGAGCAGAGCGTGATGCCCAGTTGCGCGCCGGCCATCATCTGCGACACGTTCCGCATCGCCTCCAGCGTCTTGCGCGCCCGCGCCGACCCGGCCGCCGCGCGCGGCTCGATCTGCCCGGCCCGCGCCGACACCAGCGCGAACTCCGCCGCCACGAAGAAGGCGTTGCCCAGCAGCAGCGCGACCATCAGCAGGATGCCCAGCACCTCGGTCATGCCGGCGCCACCACCGGCACGGCGTCGGCGGGGGCGGCGTCGTCCTCGCGCGGCGGCCGCAGCGGGGTGGCCCGCAGCCGGGCCACCCGCCGTCCCTCCAGGCCGGTCACGGTCAGCCGGACGCCGCCCACCTCGACGGCGTCCCCCTCCTCCGGAAGCCGGCCGAGCCGCTCCAGGACGAAGCCGGCCAGCGTCTCGTAGCGGCCCTCCGGCACCTCGATGCCGGTGCGGTCGCGGACCTCGTCGGGGCGCAGCAGGCCGGAGACGATCCAGTCCTCGCCGTCCCGGCGGAGCTGGCGCAGCGGCCGGTCGGTCTCGTCGGTGATCTCCCCGACCAGCTCCTCGACGATGTCCTCCAGGGTGACGATGCCGTGGGTGGCCCCCCACTCGTCGACCACCAGGGCCAGCTGCAGCCCCTGGTCGCGGAGCAGGTCCAGCAGCGGGTCCAGGTGCAGCGACGAGGGCACGGCGAGCACCGGGGCGGCCAGCTCCCCGGCGGTGCGCCGCTCCCGCTCGGCGTCCGGAACGGCCACCGCGTGCTTGACGTGCACCACGCCGGTGACCTCGTCCAGGTCGGCGCCGTAGACGGGGAAGCGGGAGTTGCCCGACCGGATGGCGGCGTCGATCACGTCCGCCGCGGTCGCGCTGGAGCTGAGCGTCCACAGCCGGGTGCGCGGGGTCATCACGTCGGTGGCGTACTTGTCCCGCAGGCCCAGCGAGCGGCCGAGCAGCCGGGCGGCGACGGGGGAGAGGTCCCCGTCCTCCGCCGATCGGCGGGCCACGGCGGCGAGCTCCTCGGCGCCGCGGACGTCGTCCAGCTCCTCCCTCGGCTCGACGCCCAGCCGGCGCACGATGCCGTTGGCCAGCGCCTGCAGCACCCGGACGGCGGGGCCGGTGAGCGTGCTGAAGGCCCGCATGCCCGGGGCGACGGCCGAGGCGGTCGCCAGCGGCCGGGCGATGGCCAGGTTCTTGGGCCCGAGCTCGCCGAGCAGCATCTGCAGGAACGTCGCCAGCGCGATACCCAGCCCGGCGGCGAGCGGCGCGACGGCGCCTGCGGGCAGCCCGGCGCCGGTCAGCACGGGCCGGAGCAGGCCGCCCAGCGCCGGTTCGGCCAGGAAGCCGACGATCAGGGTGGTGACCGTGATGCCCAGCTGGGCCGCCGACAGCTCGGTGGACAGCCCGCGCAGCGCCCGGACGACGCCCGCCGCCCTCCGGTCCCCGGCCTCGGCCGCCTGCTGGGCCTGACCGCGGTCGACGGTGGTGAGGGAGAACTCGGCGGCCACGAAGAACCCGGTCATTGCGGTGAGCAGCACCGCGGCCAGCAACAGCAGCCACTCGGTCATCCGTTGAGTTGTGCCCGATCGTCGAGGGCGGGAAACGACTCAGGGACCGCCGATCGGCGGCCCCTGAATGCTGTCGGGGTGACAGGATTTGAACCTGCGGCCTCGTCGTCCCGAACGACGCGCGCTACCAAGCTGCGCCACACCCCGAGGTGCGCAGACAACTGTAACCGACCGCCGCGGCGACCTCGGCGGCGGTGTCAGGCCCGTGCGGTCAGGGTGAGCAGGGTCGCCTCCGGCGGGCAGGCGAACCGCACGGGTGCGTACGGGCTGGTGCCCAGCCCGGCCGAGACGTGCAGCCAGGTCCCGGTGGGGTGGTCGGCGGCCGGGGCCGTCCAGCGGTGCAGCCAGCGGACGTGCTGCCGGTCGATGCCGCAGTTGGTCACCAGCGCACCGTAGAACGGCACCCGCAGCTGACCCCCGTGCGTGTGGCCGCACAGCAGCAGGTCGTAGCGGTCGGCGGCGAACCGGTCCAGCACCCGCGGCTCGGGGGAGTGCACCAGCCCAAGCCGCAGGTCCGCGGTCGGGTCGGCCGGGCCGGCCACGGTCTCGTAGCGGTCCCGGTTCAGGTGCGGGTCGTCCAGCCCGGCCAGCGCGATCCGCCGGCCGCCGACGGTGAGCTCGCCGCGGGCGTTGGTCAGGTTCAGCCAGCCACGGTCGGTCAGCGCGTCCCGCAGGTCCCGCCAGGGCAGCTCCTCCCCGTGCACCCGCTTGTGGTCTGCCCTGAAGTACTTGAGCGGGTTCTTCGGCCGCGGGGCGTAGTAGTCGTTGCTGGACAGCACGAACGCCCCCGGGCGGTCCAGCAGCGGGTCCAGCGCCCGCAGGGTGGCCGGCACGGCGTCCTGCCCGGCCAGGTTGTCGCCGGTGGTGACGACCAGGTCCGGCTCCAGCGCGGCCAGCCCGGCCACCCACTCCTGCTTGCCGGTCTGCCCCGCGGTCATGTGCAGGTCGGAGAGCTGCAGCACGGTCAGCGGCGCGGACCCCGGGGCCAGCACCGGGACGTCGAAGCGGCGCAGCGTCCAGCGGGTGCGCTCGTAGAGGCCGGCGTAGGCCAGGGTCGCGGCGCCGGTGGCGAGGACGGCCGTGGGGACGGCGGTGATCGCACGCATGCAGCGAAGACTAGGCGGCCGGCCGGAGAGCCCGTCGTCCCGCCCGCGGGCAGGTGGGAGGCTTGCCGGCGTGCCCGAGCTGAAGGACCGACTGCGGACCGACCTGACCACGGCCATGAAGGCCCGCGACGAGCTGCGCACGGCCACGTTGCGCATGGTGCTGGCTGCCGTGACCGCCGAGGAGGTCGCCGGCAAGGAGGCCCGCGAGCTGTCCGACGACGAGGTGCAGGCGGTGCTCCGGCGGGAGGCGAAGAAGCGCCGGGAGGCGGCGGACGCCTTCGCCGGCGCCGGCCGCGCCGAGCAGGCCGACCGGGAGCGGGCGGAGGAGGCCGTGGTGGCCGGCTACCTCCCGGCCCAGCTGGAGGACGCCGACCTGGCGGCGATCGTCGCCGACGCCGTCACCCGCACCGGGGCCAGCGGGATGCGGGACATGGGAAAGGTCATGGGCGCCGTGCAGGCCGCCGTGGCCGGTCGCGCCGAGGGCGGCCGGGTTGCCGCCGAGGTCCGCCGGCAGCTGGGCTGACGGCCCACGGCAGGAGGGCACCGAGCACCCTCCTCGAGGATCGGGCTAGTTGTTGCCCCCCGGGCCGGGCCTGGGCTTCGGCTTGGGTTTCGGCTTGGGCTTGGGCTTGGGGGCAGGTTGAGGCTCCGGTGCGGGAGCGGGCGCGGCGCTGGAGCTCGGGGTCGTCGGGGTGGCGGCCTGGCTCGATCCGCCGCCGGCGCTCACCTGGATGGCGATCTGCTGCCCGGCCTTGGCCTGGGCGCCGGCGCGCGGGCTGGTGCCCAGGAACGTCCCGGCCGGCTGCGAGCTGCGGACGTTGGAGATCGCGGTGGTGAAGCCGGCCTGGGTGAGCACCGCCTGGCACTCGTCCACCGATCCGCAACCGGGCACGGTCGGGGTCTTGCCGCCCACCACGACCGGGTCCGCCGGCGGGAACGGCACGGCCGGCTCCTTGCCCAGGATGGGCGCCATCGCGTCGTGGTAGATGGTGGCCGGCTTGTTGCCGCCGTAGCCCCCGACGTCCTTCTGCGACTTGGGGTTGAACACCATGACGCTGACGGTGTACTTCGGCGTGGAGCCCACGAAGGTCGCCGACTTGTTGTCCTGGATGGTGCCGGTCTTGCCGGCGATCTGGTGACCGGGGATGGCGGCCCGGTTGGCGGTGCCCTCGGGGGAGGCGGTGTCGCCGATCATCATCTGGTTCATCGTGGTGGCCACGCCGACCGGGACCGCGTTGGGCCGGCAGGTGTCGCCGGCGACGAACGGCGTGCCGTCGTCCCGGGTCGCCGGCTTGCCGTCGCGGTCGGTGATGGAGATCACCGGGGTCGGGTCGCACTGCGTGCCGTTGGCCGCCAGCGTGGAGTAGGCGCTGGCCAGGTACAGCGGGCTGGTGGCATCCACGCCGAGGGTGAACGAGCCGCGCTTCTGGTCGATGATCTGCTGGGCGACCGGGTCGATGGAGCGCAGGCCCATCGCCTGGGCGGTGCGCACCGGCGCCTCCACGCTGCCGAGGGCGTCCTCCAGGCCGACGAAGTAGGTGTTGGAGGACATCACCAGCGCCTTGGTCATGTCCAGCGTGTCCGGGTAGTTGTTGCCGACGTTGCTGACCACGTAGGGCGCGCCCGTCGTCCCGCCGTTCTTCTTGTAGACCTTCGAGACGTACGGCTGCGGGGTCGTGATCGTGTAGTGCGCCCCGTAGCCCTGCTCCAGCGCGGCGGCGGCGGTGAACACCTTGTAGGTGGAGCCGGCGCCCGCGCTCACGGCGGTGTTGAGGTTGACCGACTCGCACTCGTAGTCGCTGCACCCGTACCGGCGGTTGACGCTCATCGCCAGCACGTGGCCGGTGCCCGGCTCCACGGCGGTGAAGACGCCGGCCAGGTCGTTGCCGCCGCCCATCGGCAGGGTGTTGAGCACGGCCTGGTCGCCGGAGGTCTGGATGTCCGGACGCAGCGTGGTCTGGATGGTCCAGCCGCTGTTGTTGAGCTGGTCCTGGGTGATGTGCAGCTGCTGGGACAGGTAGGTCTGCAGGAAGTCGCAGAAGTACCCGCCGACCGCGGCGGCCGAGCAGCCGTTGCGCGGCTTGGCGCCCTCGACGGGCTGCACCGGGCTGGCGGAGATCTCGGCCAGCTCCTGGTCGGTGATGTGACCCAGGGTGTGCATCCGGTCCAGCACCTGGTTGCGCCGGATGGTCGCCTTGTCGGGGTGCACGATCGGGTCGTCCTCCGACGGGCTCTGCACCAGGCCGGCCAGCACCGAGGCCTGCGGCAGGGTGAGGTCGGCGGCGTTGACGCTGAAGTAGGTCTGCGCGGCGGCCTGGATGCCGTAGGCGCTGTGCCCGAAGTAGGCGATGTTCAGGTAGCGGGTGAGGATCTCGTCCTTGGAGTAGGTCTGCTCCAGGGCGAGAGCCAGCCGGGCCTCGCGCAGCTTGCGGCCCGGGGTCTGCTCGGTGGCCGCCCGGCGTTCCTCGTCGGTCTCCGCCGTCTGCAGCAGGGTCTGCTTGACCAGCTGCTGGGTCAGCGTCGAGCCGCCTTCCTGCACGCTGCCGGCGGCCACGTTGGTGGCCAGCGCCCGCAGGGTGCCCTGCACGTCCAGGCCGTTGTGCTCGTAGAAGCGGGAGTCCTCGATGTCGACGATCGCCTGCTTCATGACCGGCGAGATCTGCTCGGGGGTCACCGGCGTCCGGTTGTTCGTGTAGAACTCCGTGATCAGCGACCCGTCTGCCGCCAGCACCTTGGTGTTCCCGTTGGGCGTCTTGTCGGTGAGTTCGACCGGCAGGGCGTCGAGCAGCGAGGCGGAGTTGCGGGCCGCCAGGCCGGCGCCGCCCACCCAGGGGAACATCAACCCGGCGACCAGCAGCGCGGCCACGATGATCATCGCGGCCAGCTTGCCGAGGGCCCCGAGACGGAAGCGCGCAGACTCAGACATCGCAGGCCAAGGTACCTGTCTCCGGCGGGGCGGGGGACGGGCTCGGACGGCGACGCGCTGGCGGGCCGGGTCCTCGTGATCAGGTCGTGACGAGTGGGGCCCGGAGGGTCCCGCGAGGAGCGACGAAGCGGCTCCGCGCAACCATGTGCTCAGCGCACCGGAAGCACCCGGCTCCGCGGGGTTCCGGTGCGGGTGTCCTGCTCGTCGCCGAGCAGGGTCGAGGCCATCGCGCGCAGGCCCTCCAGGTCGTGGACGTCACCGGCCGCGGCCGGCACCGTGCGCACCCCCACCTCCGGATGGGCACTGGTGAACCGGTCGGCCAGGCGCTGCTCCCGGGTGGCCAGCGTCATCCGCTCGGCGTGCACCCGCAACGCGCCCTCGGCGAGCTTCGCGCCCTTGCCGCCGGCCTCCGCCACCGCCTCCGCGGCGGCCTCGGCGCGGGTGGCCGACAGACCGGTCGTCGCCGGCGGGTGCGTGCGGTTGAGCACCAGCCCGGCCAGCGGCATGCCCTCGGTGGACAGCCGGTCGACGAAGTAGGAGGCCTCCCGCAGCGCGTCCGGCTCCGGGGAGGCCACGACGACGAACGACGTCCCGGGCTGGCGGAGCAGCTCGTAGGTGGCCGTGGCCCGCTCCCGGAAGCCGCCGAACATGGTGTCCAGCGCGGAGACGAAGGACGAGATGTCGCTGAGCAGCTGGCCGCCGAGGATCTTGCTGATGATCCGGCTGAAGATCATGAACCCGGCGCCGACGAGCCGCACGCCGGCGCGCCCGCCGGCCCGGGCCGGCGCCATCAGCAGCCGGATCATGGTGCCGTCGAGGAAGCGGCTCATCCGGTTCGGCGCGTCCAGGAAGTCCAGCGCCGACCGGGACGGCGGGGTGTCGACGACCACCAGGTCCCAGCGCTCGCTGGCCCGCAGCTGGCCGAGCTTCTCCATCGCCATGTACTCCTGCGTGCCGGCGAAGGAGGAGGACAGCGCCTGGTAGAAGGGGTTGGCCATGATCTGCTCGGCCCGCTCGGGGGTCGAGTGCGCGGTGACGACGTCGTCGAACGTCCGCTTCATGTCCAGCATCATCGCGTCGAGCCGGCCCGCTGCCCCCGGCACCTCGACCTGCCGTGGCTCGTTGTCCAGCTCCGCCAGGCCCAGCGACTGGGCCAGCCGGCGGGCCGGGTCGATGGTGAGGACGACGACCGTGCGGCCGGCCTCCGCGGCGGCCAGTGCGAGCGCCGCGGACGTCGTCGTCTTGCCCACGCCGCCGGAGCCGCAGCACACCACGATGCGGGTGGCCGGATCGGTGATCAGTGCCGCGAGGTCCAGCGCCGGCGCCACGCGCGACCGGCCGCCCTGCTGCGGGGCGCTCACGCCGCGGCCTCGGTGCGCAGGTGACCCTCGAGCCGGCCGGCCAGCTCGAACAGGCAGCCCACGTCGATCGGACCGACCGACAGCGGCAGCTCCACCGTCGGGCGGCCCAGCTCCTCGACCACCCCCCGCAGCGCGTCCTGCGCCGCCCACCGCTGGGCGTGCTCGACCGCCTCCGCGGCCAGGCCCTCGGACAGCCCCGGTCCGCTGGTCAGTCCGGCCGCCGCCAGCGCGGGCGCGAGGTCGGCGCCGGTGAGCCGCCCTTCGGCAGCCCGGGCCAGGCTCGCGGCCGGCAGCAGCGGCTCGGCTGCCATGTTGACCACGACCGAGCCGACCGGCAGGCCGGCCGCGGTCAGCTCGGAGATGGCGTCGGCGGTCTCCTGCACGGGCATGTCCTCCAGCAGGGTCACCACGTGCACCGCCGTCTGCGGTGAACGGAGCACGGCCATGACGCCGTCGCTCTGGGTCTTGATCGGCCCCGAGCGGGTCAGCCCGGCGACCTCGCCGGTGACGTTCAGGAAGCGGGTGATCCGCCCGGTCGGCGGGGCGTCGACCACGATCGCGTCGTAGACCGGGCGGCCCTCGCGGCGGCGGGTCACCGCTTCCTTGATCTTGCCGGTGAGCAGGACGTCGCGCAGGCCCGGCGCGATGGCCGTGGCGAAGTCGATCGCGCCCATCTTGCGCAGCGCCCGGCCGGCCCGCTTGAGGTTGTAGAACATGTCCAGGTACTCGAGGAAGGCCGCCTCCACGTCGATCGCCAGCGCCTTCACCTCACCCCCGCCGCGGGCGACGGCGACGCGGCGCTCCTCGTAGGGCAGCGGCGGGGTGTCGAAGAGCTGGGCGATGCCCTGCCGACCCTCGGTCTCGATCAGCAGGACGTGCCGCCCGTCGGCGGCCAGGGCCAGGGCCAGGGCGGCGGCGACCGTGGTCTTCCCCGTCCCGCCCTTGCCGGTGACGATGTGGCACCGCACGGACGACGACTGGGGGCTCACCCTGCCCAGCCTACGAGCGGCAGCCCCGGCCGGCCTGTCCCGGCTGCGCTAGCGTCGCCGCCATGACCGAACCGGCCCGCCGTACCTGGGAGTACGCCACCATTCCGCTGCTGATCCACAACACCAAGGCGATCCTCGACTCCTGGGGCGTGGACGGCTGGGAGCTGGTCACCGTGCTGCAGGGACCCGGCGGCGGCGACCAGCTGGTCGCCTACCTCAAGCGCCCGAAGTGAGGCTCCTGCGATGACCACCTCTGCGCCGTCCTGGCACGCCCGGCTGGCCGAACTCGGCATCCGGCTGCCGCCGGTGGCCACCCCGGTCGCCGCCTACGTACCCGCCGTCCGCAGCGGCTCGCTCGTGTTCACCTCCGGGCAGCTGCCGTTCGTCGACGGCGGGCTGCGCCGCACCGGCAAGGTCGGCGGCTCGGTCGAGATCGAGGACGCCGCGGCGGACGCCAAGGTCTGCGCGCTCAACGCGCTGGCCGCCGTCGACGACCTGGTGGGGCTGGACTCGATCGCGCGGATCGTCCGGGTGGTCGGCTACGTGGCCAGCGCCGAAGGCTTCACCGGGCAGCCGCGCGTCGTCAACGGTGCCAGCGAGTTCCTCGGCCGCGTCTTCGGCGATGCCGGGGTGCACGCACGCAGCGCCGTCGGCGTGGCCGAGCTGCCGCTGGGCGCCCCCGTCGAGGTCGAGCTGACCGTCGAGCTGAGGTGACAGCTCCGACACGGCGACCTTCCGGGCCGCAGCCTGCGTGGGCACGTGCCCGCGGTGCTGACGGACGTCCGCGAAGCGGGCGGTGGACGATGACGTGGCGACCCCCCGGGTCGCACCGCGGCCAGCTGCCACCTCCCGTGGCGCTGAGCCGTGACCCGTCGCACGCCGGGGGACCCTCCGGGCTCCCGCGCCGTGCGACCGCCTCCTCCGTCGGCGTGGCATGACGGCGCGGATCCGGCAGGCGGCGACCGTGCTGTTGCTGCGGGACGGCGCTGCCGGGCTCGAGGTCTACCTGCTGCGGCGCACGCGCGGGATGCCTTTCGCCGGTGGGATGACCGCCTATCCCGGCGGCGGCGTCGATCCCCGGGACGGCGACACCGACGTGACCTGGGTCGGCCCGTCGCCGGCGGAGTGGGCCGTCTCCTGGGGTTGCGACGAGCGACTCGCCCGGGAGCTGGTGTGCGCCGCCGTCCGGGAGACCTTCGAGGAGGCCGGCGTCCTGCTCGCCGGGCCCCCCGACGGTAGCGGCGTCGTCCCGGACGTCTCGGGTGACGACTGGGAGGCCCAGCGGCAGGCGTTGCTGGCCCGGGAGCTGTCGATGGCCGAGCTGCTTGCCGGCCGCGACCTGGCGCTGCGGGCGGACCTGCTGCGGCCCTACGCGCACTGGATCACCCCGCCCGGCGAGAGCCGCCGCTACGACACCAAGTTCTTCGCCGCGCTCATGCCCGCCGGGCAGGACGCCCGCGACGTCTCCGGAGAGGCCGACGAGGCGGTGTGGACGACGCCGTCCGCCGCGCTGGCCGAGTACGCCGCCGGAACCCGTCCCATGCTGCCGCCGACCGTGCACACGCTGGGCCAGCTCGAGCCGTTCGCCGACACCGCGGCCGCGCTCGCCGCCTGCCCACCCGCGCCGCTGGAACCCATCAGCCCGACGTTCGAGCAGACGCCCGAGGGAACCGTCGCGTTGCTACCCGACGGGACCCGCATCCGGATGGTCGTGCCGCTCACATCGTGATCCTGGCGGATCACACCGCGGCCCGGTGCCGGTGCCGGCTGCGTTGAGCGTGTCCGAGTGTCACCGGCGGGGAGCCTCCGGCCCCCGCGCCGGCGCCACCGTTGCTGAGCACATTGCGACCCTCCGGGTCGCACCGCGGCCCGGTGCCGGTGCCGGTTGCGCTGAGCTGCTTCCCGTGTCCGCGTGAGGGACCCTCCGGGCCCCGTCCCGCGGCCACCCTCGCTGCGCTCGGATCCGTTCCGCTACCTCGCGCGGCGGCGGAGGCGTTCCTCGTCGAGGACGACGACCGACTTGCCCTGCAGCTGGATCCAGCCGCGGTGCACGAAGTCGGCCAGGGCCTTGTTCACCGTCTCGCGGGAGGCGCCGACGAGC